>CAZKEG010000288.1:0-1502 GCA_964551715.1 uncultured Thermodesulfobacteriota bacterium | reverse complement strand
CCTGCGGGGCCCTGGCTGTGCTTTCCGATGTCTCTAAAGGACTGGTCTATGCCTTGGCTAGAGAGATCAACCGCCAAAGGGAGATCATTCCCCAAAGAGTGCTTGAAAAACCACCTTCAGCCGAGCTAAGACCGGATCAGAAAGACGAGGACGATCTCCCTCCCTATCGGATAATAGACGAGGTAGTTAAGGCCTTTGTGGAGGAGGGAAAGAGCGGGGCAGAAATCGTGGCCCAGGGCTTTGCGGAAAAGACCGTTCGCGAGATCCTGCGTCGTTTAAGAATAGCCGAATATAAGCGCTGGCAATTTCCACCAGGCCTCAAGGTGACTCCTCAGGCCTTTGGTTTTGGTTGGCGTTATCCCTTGGCCCAGAGGTTCCGATTTGACGAATTTTAATCTACCAAAATTGCCAATTTTTACTGAGCAAGACGTAAACGCCCAACCCAAGATTGGTGGCCATATGCGAGAGGATGGCTGGTCGGATGTTCTTGGTCCAACACACCAGGCCTCCGTAGACCAGACCGGCTACAAAGCCTGGAATGATACGAAAGTGTTCCAAGGCAAAGAGGACCGCTACCGCCCAAAAAGAAAAGGCCTGATAAGTCCCCAGGGGGATCTTGAGAAAGTCCTTATGGATCAGGTATCGCATCAAGAAGGAGCGCCAAAATAGTTCTTCCATTACCGGAACAACCAGCACGGCCCCAAGGAGCCTTACCCCGGCCAAGGTCAAGGCCGAGGGATTGCTGAGCCCAAAGGAGAAAGGATCAAAGCCGTGGCCTTCGCCGAGCTTGGGGAGGACGTGATCAAAGGCCACCCATATATAGACCAGGGAAAGGCCGCTTAAAAGCGCGATCAAGGCGTGGAAAAGCCTTTGAGGGATAAACAATTCTTTGAAGTGACGACGCCAGCGGAAGAGGAGATACCCCACTAAGATGGTCTTGGCGGTATAGAGGAGGTAGGCCTTACTCGGTAAATAACTGGCCAATTGCGTAAAGACCAAAAAGACGACAAAAGGTATGACATAAGGTTTCCAAGGCTTCATTTCAGTCTATTTATCGGAAGAGGAGGGGAGAAGACAAATGGAATTTGAGGGTTATTTGCAGATTTATACCGGAAACGGTAAGGGCAAGACCACTGCAGCTATCGGTTTGGCCATCAGGGCCTTAGGGGCAGGTTTTGAGGTCTTTTTGGGGCAATTTTTAAAGAGCGGAGAGTACAGTGAAATCAAGGCCTTACATCGATTTGAACCCCAAATAGAGATTTACCAATTCGGCCGGGGCTGCTTTGTCCGTGGAAGGCCCTCTCCTGAAGATTATCAAGAGGCCCAGGCCGGTTGGCAGAGGTGTCTGGAGGCCTTGACCTCCCCAAAATTTCGACTCTTGATCTTTGACGAACTCAATCTGGCCCTTTATTTCGGGCTTTTGAATCTAAACGAGGTCTTAGAGGCCTTAAAGGCCAAACCCAGGGACAAAGAGGTGGTTATCACCGGGCGATACGCCCCCA
>CAZKEG010000287.1:0-1538 GCA_964551715.1 uncultured Thermodesulfobacteriota bacterium | reverse complement strand
AAACTCCGTTTCGATGGCCAAGCTCCAGAGAACATCTTGACCGTTTCTCCGGAGCTTCGCGAGCAAGTGATCATGGTAAACGGCGTTTCCAAGACTTACGCCATGACGGGCTGGCGTCTCGGCTGGGCCATTGGTCCCAAGGAGGTCATCGCCGCCGTCTCACGCATCCAGGGCCAGAGCACTTCAAACGCCACTTCTATCGCCCAGAAGGCGGCCCTGGAGGCCTTGGTTGGCCCTCAAGAATGCGTGGAAGAGATGAAAGAGGCCTTCGCCCGCCGGGCCAAACTCTTCTACGAGGAAGTGCGCCGGCTGCCAGGTCTCAAGTTGCCCGAGCCCAAGGGCACCTTCTACGCCTTTGTCGATTTCTCTTCCTACTTTGGCCGGAAGACCCCTGAAGGCCAAGAAATCAAGGGTTCTTTGGAGATGTGTGATTACCTCCTCTCCGAGGCCCTGGTGGCCACGGTGCCAGGGGTGGCCTTTGGTGAAGCTCGTTGTCTACGGATTTCTTTTGCCAGTGCCGATGAAGAGATTGTAAAGGGGATAAGGAGGATAGCCGAAGCCTTAGCCAAGCTCTAAGAGGGGGTCTTTTGAAGAGATTCTTTCTTTTCCTTCTTTTGGGGGTCTTTTTAGTCTCTTCTGCCTCGGCCCGGGATGATCTAGAAAGCTTTCTGGCCCAAGCCACCGAGGTCGCTACCTCTAGCGGGCTCAACATCGATCAAATCCCTTCTTCTTTTACCATCCTTGATCGCCACATGATCGAGAGATCAGGGGCGGTGACCATCGCCGATCTCTTGCGTTTTGTGCCGGGCCTAGAGGTCATCCGCGAAGGAAACGGGAGCTATCATCTGATCATCCGGGGCAACTATTCTGACCGGCGGGTCCTGATCCTCTGGGATGGTCAACCTCTAAATCTCCTTTTGACCAGACGGGCCTTAAATTTCGTGGGTTATCTCCCGGTTGACATCCTGGAACGGGTAGAAATCTCCCGCGGTCCTTCCTCGGCGGTCTATGGCTCCTACGCCGTGGGCGGGGTGATCAACCTCGTGCCCAGGCACTGGAAAAAGGGTGGCGAGGCCGGCGGTGTTTACGGGTCTTTTGATTCAGGCCGGGGGTTTGTCTCCGCCGGAATCGACCAGGGGGAGCGATCCCTTCAGTTTAGCGCCGGTAAGACCACCACCAACGGAGACCGGTTTCATTTGAAAGACGTGGTCGGAGTGCCTGGCAAGACAGATCTTCACTACGATGCCGATTGGCAAGAGATTCGAACCAGGATCAAGGGTCTTTCCGCCAGTTTTTTCCGTTTTCATATCGAAAACTCCCATTATTACGAGATCACGGATCGCCTCCTGCGGGATTCTCAGCAAGAAAACGACAACACCTTCCTTGGCGGTCGTTTAAGCTACCGTTTCGAACTGCCAAAAGAGATTTCTTCGCAGGTCTATTTCAATTGGCGCCAGGATTTTTTGGATTACGGTCGGTTCTATGTCTTTCACCCCACCTCTCTTGAGCCCATTCCCTTACCTCCTATGAATCAGCCC
>CAZKEG010000286.1:0-1584 GCA_964551715.1 uncultured Thermodesulfobacteriota bacterium | reverse complement strand
GAACCAGAACGTTATTACCCCCTGGGGAAGGAGGCCTTCCATTTGATCGGTTATGTCTCCCGCATAAATGCCAAGGAATTGGCCAAACTCCAGAGTAAAGGATTCTCTGCCGCTGATTTCCTGGGTCGGGCTGGGCTTGAAAGGCAGTATGAAAAATGTCTCCGTGGCAGGAAGGGGCGTCGTTTAGTAGAAGTAGATGCCCAAGGGCGCATAAGGAAGGTGGTCGCTGAGGAACCGCCGATCATCGGCCAAAGCCTCGTGCTCACTATAGACAGTCTTTGGCAGCAGGTGGCCTATCAGGTCTTAGGAAACGTCTCTGGGGCGATAGTAATTATGGATCCTCGTGATGGCAGGCTTTTGGCCCTGGTCAGTCGTCCGGCCATAGACCCCCAACACTTTGTAAAGGGCTTTACCCCTAAAGAATGGCAAAAGGTGATCGAAGATATACGTCATCCTTTGATTAACAAGGCCCTGGCCTCTTATCCCCCGGGTTCTACTTTTAAAGTGGTCACCGCTATAGCGGCTCTAAAGAAAAAGGTCGTCACCCCGGCGACTAAGGTTTATTGTCCGGGTTATTATCGCCTGGGGCGACGTCTCTTTCGCTGTTGGAAGTGGTCAGGGCATGGTGAGGTTGATCTAGTTAAGGCCATTACTGTTTCTTGTGATACCTATTTCTATTATTTAGGCGAACAGGTGGGGATTGATTTTCTATCCAAGATCGCTCGGGAATGTGGGCTTGGAAGACCTACTGGTTTGGGCTTTAAGGAAGAAAGTGCCGGTCTGGTCCCTGATCGAGAGTGGAAGTGGCGGAAGTTTAAAGAACCTTGGCAAAAGGGTGAAACCTTGAACGTGGCCATCGGTCAAGGGGCCCTTAAGGTAACCCCCCTTCAATTGGCCAAACTCCTTTCGGCCATAGTCAATGGTGGCCAACTTTATCGACCTTGGTGTGTGGCTCGAATTGTCGATCCTTACGGACAGATAGTCAGGGAGATAACCCCTCAGAAGGATGGTCGTTTGCCGGTGGGTAACGGTATATTGACCTATATCAAAAAGGGCTTGGTCGAGGTGGTTAACGCCCAAGATGGTACCGGACGGGCAGCGGCCTTAGAAGGGATCACCGTGGGGGGCAAGACCGGGACGGCTCAGATAGTGGGGATGAAGCGGCGGATTCACAGCAAAAAACTCCCTTATTTAAAGCGTGATCATGCCTGGTTCATGGCCTATGCCCCGGCTGAGGCCCCAGAGATCGTTGCTGTGGTCTTTGTAGAACATGGGGGACATGGGAGTACCGCTGCGGCCCCAGTTGCTGGTCAGTTTTTGAAGGCCTATTTCAAGGGTGAAATGACCAAAGACTGAAATGGTTCACACCGTAAATCGTAAGAGACTTTCTTTTGATTGGTGGCTTTTGGTAGTCCTTTTGGGCCTTTTACTGGCCGGGGCCTTAAATCAAGCCAGTGCCTCCATGGAGGGGGTCCTCTTTAAGAAACAACTTATTTGGTTTGGTTCAGGGCTTATCATCTTTTTTGCCTTGGCCTTTTATGACTACCGCAAACTCTTAAGTCCTCGCTTGGTGATTGTCTCCTA
>CAZKEG010000285.1:0-1591 GCA_964551715.1 uncultured Thermodesulfobacteriota bacterium | reverse complement strand
CAGGCCCAGAGAGAAGATGCCCAGTATGAGATGCGCCAAGCCGAACAAAAGGCCCTGCAACCGATTCTGAAGGACCTTGAGCAGGTGGTCAAACAGATGGCGGAAAAGGAAGGCTATGACCTCATTTTGGAGAAAAAGATGCCCGGGGTTTATTGGACTTCGCCGGCCATTGATCTCACCGATCACATAGTCGAACTTTATAACCAATACCGAAAGACCAAGAAAAAATAATCTATGCTTCTTGCCGCTGACATCGGGGGGACCAAGACTCAGATTGCCCTCTATCGGCTGACTGGTCCGGTAAGACCAAAGGCTTTGGCCACTTATCAGACTCGGCAGTTTAAAAACTTGGTCTCTCTGCTCAAGACCTATCTCTCCGAGACCGGGGTGAGCCCCTCCTATGCCTCCTTGGCGGTGGCTGGCACCGTAATCCGCGGCCAGGTAAGTATGGTCAACCTTGGCTGGAAATTTTCCCAAGCTGAGTTGCGGCATGCCTTGGGAGTAAAAGAGGTCTTTTTATTGAACGACTTAGAGGCCATGGCCTTTGCCGTGCCCCATATCACTTCGCGGTATCTCGAACCCTTGCATCAGGTAAGACGCGATCCACGGGGGAATATCGGTGTTATCGCCGCTGGTACAGGTTTGGGGCAGGCCATGCTTATCCGCCACGGGGCCCCACATCCTATTCCGGTGGCCACTGAGGCCGGGCACGCCGAGTTTACCCCTACCGATGACCTTGAATGGGCGCTTTATCAGTGGCTGGCCAGGCGCTTCGATCACGTAAGTCTCGAAAGAGTTATTTCTGGCCCAGGGATCGAAAACATCTATCGTTTTCTCTGTGAGAAAGAGGGCCAAAAGGCAGAGCTTTCTTCGGCCAAAGAGATCAGCCAGGCGGCCTTGAAAGGGACCGATCCTTTGGCCAAAAAGGCCTTAGAGATCTTTGTCAAGGCCTATGGACGAGAGGCTGGCAATCTGGCCCTGCGCTGTCTGGCCACAGGCGGGGTCTTTATCGGGGGAGGAATCGCCCCCAAGATCCTGCCTTTGATCAAATCAGGCCTCTTGGTACAGACCTTCCTTGATAAAGGGCGACTTGGTGATTTCGTCAAAAAAATCCCGGTCTCGGTCATCACCCATCCCTATCCCGTGCTCCTCGGGGCGGCGGTCTACGGTATCTTTCACGCTAGGCCAGGATAACGGCAATCACTCCGGTGAGGAATATCCCGTCAAAGGTCCCGGCCCCACCGATAGAGGCCACCGGGGCCCGTAATTTGGTTACCTCTGCAAGGTGTAGGATATCAGCCCCGATCAAGGTGCCTAAGGTCCCGGAGACATAGGCCACCACCGGGGCCTTGGCCGGGGCAAGGAGCAGGGCCACCAAGGCAGCCACAATAGGCGGGATGAACATAGGAAGGCCGATACCGATGCCCGGAATAGGACGGGCCAGTTTGTAACAGACACCGCTGACGATGGCCGTGGCTACCAAAGGAGTCAGAAAGAGGCCATGGTGAAGGAGGAGGTAAAGAGAGAGAAAGACCGGAATAACGCAGCCTCCGACATTCACGGCAATAATCGTTCTCCGGGGTTCGTATAC
>CAZKEG010000284.1:0-1642 GCA_964551715.1 uncultured Thermodesulfobacteriota bacterium | reverse complement strand
AAGTGCTGCTCTGGTGAAATATCGAAGGCGGTGACAAAGAGCCGCCGGATTTCCTCGGGGACCTCCTCGATCCTGGCCACCGAACCGGTACGCAGGGCTTGTTCGATGATCTTTTCAATGTCTTCTGCCGAAAGGCCGCGATCTTCAAGGGCCTTTTTAAAAAGGGGATGCACCTCTTTGAGTTCCGTCCTGTCAAGCACCCGCCTGGTATAGGCTACGGCAAAGAGGGGTTCGATCCCCGAGGAACAACCAGCGATGATAGAGATGCTCCCGGTGGGGGCAATGGTCGTGGTGGTGGCGTTTCGCATATAAGTGGTCTCCGGGCGATCCCAAATACTTCCTTTGTAAGCCGGAAAATTGCCGCGACGTTTGGCCAGTTCGGCACTGGCGTGAAGGCTTTCTTCTTCGATGAAGCGCATGACTTCTTCGGCTACTTCGATGGCCTTCTCCGAATCATAAGAGACACCGAGCTTGATCAGCATATCGGCAAAGCCCATGACCCCGAGGCCGATTTTGCGCGTCTTCTTGGTGATCTCTTCGATATGAGGAAGGGGGAAGCGGTTTACGTCGATTACGTTGTCGAGGAAGTGGACGGCTTTATGGACCACGTGGCCTAGGCGCTCGTAATCGATACTTTTGTCTCTCACAAACCGGGAGAGGTTTATAGACCCGAGATTGCAGGATTCAAAGGCAAGCAACGGTTGCTCCCCGCAGTTGTGGGCTATGAAGCCATTGGCATCAAAGGCATTTGCCCCGGGGATTTGGCAATCGAAGACCTCGGCCTCTCCCGCTGGAACTATTTCGGTAATAGTGGCTACAAAGCGTTCCCGATTTAAACGCCGTTTATACGAAGAAAGGATTCTTTCAAGACGTTTGGCCTTTTCTTTATGGGTAAAACCGATGCGCTCGGCGAATCTCTTGAGATTTTCTCCGGAGATGATTAACCCATGCTGGGCTTTAATTTGATAGAGAGCTTGGCCGCCTTTTCCGTTCGGCAGAAATTTTTGCCCCTCCTCGCGTCTATTTTCGTAAATATGGGAAAAGATGCCGAGCCTTAGGAGCATCCTTTGGACCACTTTTAAGGTTTCAAGATTCGACTGGGCCAGACGGATACTGACACCCTTCCTCAAGTTTCCTTGGACCGAGCCATCGGCGTCAAAAAACCCCCTTAAAAATCCACAATAAAAGGCACTCGAAGCCCGTTCTATAGCTGGCGTAGGAATTTTTTGGCCGACTTCAAGCCCAAGGTCAAAAGCCAAGTCACGCAGAGCCGCACTGGCCAAACGATATTCTTTACGAGAGGCAAGGTATTGCCAGCCCTTAAAATCACGACGGTGGGGAAGATTCTTGGCTGCCCTAAGGGCTTCGTCCAGGATCTCTTTGATCCCGTCCTGGCCGTTTTCCCAAAGGGAAATCACCGCCTTGTCTTTTGTGAGGGTGCCATCACCCACCAAAAGTCCCATAAGATAGCCTTCTTCATAAGACCCGAACCCTGGCCAAAAGAGATCTTCTCCGTGATCGTTTAAGAGTATCTGATCGCCGGGTTTGAGTCTTTCTACTGGGGTCCAACTTGTTTCCATCCGATAACGTGTGAGCTTAGTAACCTGAAGGAGGGGGTGATTAGCGGTAAGGGTCAAGGTAA
>CAZKEG010000283.1:0-1648 GCA_964551715.1 uncultured Thermodesulfobacteriota bacterium | reverse complement strand
AAAAGGCCTTTAAACAGGATTTAACTTTTAGGCACATTTACCAGAGGACCAAAAAGTCCTAATAAATTTGTCAAACCGACTGAACTCCACTAGAGTAAGCTTATTAGGAAAACCAATGAAAACAGAGCGCCCAAAATCCAAGATAATCGGCACCGTCGGGCCGGCCTCGGCCTCAAAAAAGATCCTCCAACAGATGATCCAGGCGGGGATGGACATCGCCCGTCTGAACCTGGCCCACGGCACCCCTGAAGTCCATGAACGATATATCGCCTCTGTGCGGGCGGCGGCCAATGCCGTGGGGCAAAAGGTGACCATCTTGGCCGATCTGCCGGGGCCAAAGATTCGGGTGGGTATTCTACCCAAGGAACCTCTGGAACTCAAAAAGGGCTCGAGGATCTTCATCACCCCTCAAGAACGCACCGACAGCCTGGATACCATTCCCATCCCTCTCCCTGGTCTCCTTGACATCCTTCGCCCCAAACATTCCATCTATCTAAATGATGGCGTCATCCAACTGTTAGTAGAGGAAGTCCTCCCTGATAAGGCCCGAGCCAGGGTGGTGGTCGGGGGTGAGCTTTTTTCACATAAAGGAGTGAATTTCCCGGGGATAGACTTCGGCTTTTCCGCCTTTACCAAAGAAGATAAACATCTCATGGCCTTTGCCCTGGCCCATGGGGTAGAGGCCGTAAGTCTTTCTTTTGTAGAAGGCCCGGAAGAGGTCCGAAAAGCCAGGGAATACGCCCAATCTTTGGGGTATTCTCCCTTTCTCATCGCCAAGATCGAACGCGCCCAGGCGGTCAAGAACTTTTCTGCTATCTTGGAAGAGGCCGACGGGGTCATGATCGCCCGCGGAGATCTTGGGGTTGAAATCCCCATTGAAGAAATGGCCATAGTTCAAAAATCGCTCATCGAAAAGGCCAACCTCGCTGGCAAGGTGGTTATCACCGCCACCCAAATGCTAAAGTCCATGACCCACAACCGGCGTCCTACCAGGGCTGAGGTAACAGACGTGGCCAACGCCATCCTGGATGGGACGGATTGCCTCATGCTTTCCGAGGAAACGGCGGCGGGGCTCTACCCCCTTGAGGCCGTAAAGATGATGGCCAAGATCGCCAAGGTGACCGAGAAAGAAAGGAAATATTTTCCGGTTCGGGAAAACATTTTGGCCTCTTTCAACAAAGGGAAAATCAACCTAGATGATGTCCTTTCCCTAGACGTCTTTACCACGGTTGAACACTTGAAGGTAAAAGCGGTGATCATTCCGACCGATACCGGAGTCACGGCCAGGAAGGTGGCCCGTTTTCGGCTGCCGGTCTGGATCTATGCCTTCAGCCCCCGTGAGTCTACCTGTCGGCGTTTACTCTTTTCCTATGGGGTTAAGCCGGTCCATCTCACCGAGTGCCTTAGCGACTGGCAGGGTTTTGCTCTGCATTGGTTACGAAAAAACGTTCTAAAAGAGGGACTCGTAGTCTCCTTACAACGCACCTTCCTTGGCTCTCATAAAAGTTATCGCCTCGAACTGATCGAACTGGAGGGATAATCTAGACCAAAAAGACAATCCCTCTCTTCCACCGCCGTTGACCTTTGCCTGACATGAACCGCCCCGGGTTTGTCGGAGAGATAAATCTGTGGGAGGATAGAACTATGG
>CAZKEG010000282.1:0-1650 GCA_964551715.1 uncultured Thermodesulfobacteriota bacterium | reverse complement strand
GATTTTTTAGGATAGCCCGAGCAATAGCGATCCTCTGTCTCTGCCCCCCTGAAAGATTAAAGCCCTTTTCACCCAAAGTGGTATCATAGCCCTGGGGTAATTCCTCGATAAACTCGTGGGCATAAGCTAATTTGGCCGCCTGAATGATTTCTTCCTTACTGGCATTGGGCCTTCCAAAGGCTATGTTTTCCGCCACCGTGGCATTGAACAAGACGATATCTTGAGAAACTATGCCTATTAAGCCCCTAAGGGAAGCGAGGTCAAATTCCCTGATATCTGTGTCGTCAAGCGTAATTACCCCAGAGGTCGGATCATAAAAACGAGGAATGAGAGAAACCAGGGTACTTTTTCCTGCCCCGCTAGGTCCGACCAAGGCTACAATCTTTCCTACAGGGATAGAGAGATTTATGTCGTTGAGAACGAGTTCCGTAAAGCCTGGATATTTAAAGAAGACGCGTTTGAAATAAATACCTTTTCGGGGAGCTTTAGCCTTTTTATGGCCGGATTTTTCCCGAGGCAAAAGCAAAACATCTTCAAGTCTCTCTACCGCGGCCAGGGATTCATGCCCCTTATTATAAGCCGCTGAAAGCTTTTTTACCGGATTGAAGACCATCAAAATGGCGGTGAGCACCGAGAAGAAATCTCCCGGGGTGATAATCTTATTTATGATGAGATATCCCCCGTAAGCAAAGACAATACCTCCCCCAATACCAGCCAACAAATTGACCAGGAACTTAGTACCTTCATTGTATTTGGTGAGCTTTAGAGAGAAGCGATAAAAGGCCTTAACCGCCTTATCAAAGCGACTTTTCATAAAAGCTTCTTGCAAAAAGATCTTGATATCCCGCAAGCCCGTTAGGCTTTCCGAAAGACAGCTTGTCAGGTCAGCCATTTCCTGCTGGGCCAAGTGTCTTGCCCGATGTGTCTTTTGGGCCAGTTTTCGTGAGAGAAAAGCTACTAAAGGAAAGACGGTGAAGGCCAGTAAGGCCAAATCCCACCGTCGCCAAAGGGCGATGCCTATGAGGATGATGACCGTTAGGCCTTCCAAAAAGAAGGTACGTGAAATATCCGTTAAGGCCGTCTCTAAAATGGAAGTATCATTGATTACACGAGAAATGAGGCGCCCAGAGGTTTCGCGATTAACATAACTTAAGGGGAGGAACAATATCCTTTCGTAAATTCGTTTCCGGAGATCATTTATCAATCGTAAGGCGGCCATACGCATGAAATAGGCCTGCAAAAAGACCGAAACACCTCTTAACAAGTAAAGAAGAACGATACCCAGAGGCAAAAATTTCAGATAAAAGTAATTCTTTTCAAGGAAGACTCGGTCCAATAGGGGTTTGACCAACCAGGCCACAGAGCCAGAAAAAAGAGAGGCAATAGAGCTAAAGACCACCGAAAGGGCAAGGAGTGGCCAATAAGGTCGAATCAGTTGCCATAATTTTTGGAAGGAACTCTGTGACATAGAGAGACCAAACCCTTCCTTGAGGTCTTTTGCCCGGTGCAGTTTACTAAGGATGTTATGGATGTCAAAAACACCAAAAGAGACCTAAAAAAGAGAGATTTTTACGCTGAAGCCCTCCCCTATTTGAAAGAAGGTCTAAAAGAGTTAAAAATTGATCTCTCTCCCGAGACACAAAGCAGACT
>CAZKEG010000281.1:0-1705 GCA_964551715.1 uncultured Thermodesulfobacteriota bacterium | reverse complement strand
ACAAATAAAAGGAGATAAGTGACAATAATATTAACTTGTAGAGATTTAGAAGGAAATTTCTTTTCTTTTAAAGAAAGCTTATCCATTTCTCCATCCCGTCTCTTTCTTTTCTGGCTTAAAATGGCATGAAGGGCAAGGACTTTTTAGTCTATCCAAAGATATAATTCGGGTCTATTCTGGATATAAGATAAGAGTTATAAATTGTGAGGTCTTTAAGAACTTAATTAGACCACTAGAGAAAGATACTTACTAAAGATCGAACAAATGAGAGGAAATATTACCAAACAAGATCTCTATTTTATGAGACTTGCCCTTCGTGAAGGGAAGAAGGGTCTTGGCAGGACTTCTCCTAATCCTGCGGTAGGGGCAGTGGTGGTCAAGGAAGGCGAAGTAGTGGGGAAGGGTTTTCATCCTCGGGCTGGTGAGCCCCATGCCGAGGTCTTTGCCTTACGGGAGGCCGGGGAGAAGGCCCGAGGGGCCACCATTTACGTGACCCTTGAGCCGTGTCATCACTTTGGGCGCACCCCACCCTGTACCAAGGCCATTCTTGAAGCAGGTATCGCTCGAGTGGTAATCGGTTGTCGGGATCCTAATCCCAAGGCCCAAGGCGGGGCGAATTTCTTGGCGGAGATGGGCCTTGAGGTGGTCACTGGGGTGCTTGAAAGAGAGTGTGCCGAACTTTGTCGTTTCTTTCTTAAGGCGGTGAAGACCGGTCTGCCCTGGGTGATGGCCAAGGTGGCCATGAGCCTTGATGGGCGAATAGCTACCCGTAGCGGAGATTCCAAGTGGATCACCGGGGAGAAGGCCCGCCGCTTTGGGCATCGTTTACGCCATATCGTTGATGCCATTTTAGTCGGACGGGGGACGGTAGAGGCAGATGATCCTTCATTGACCTGCCGCATCCCCGGAGGGCGAGACCCGGTACGGATCATCTTGGATTCCCATTTATCTCTTCCGCCAGAAAGAAAGATCTTCAACCTGAACTCTTCAGCGCCGACCATTCTAGCTTGTGGTGAATCTGCCCCGAAGGAGAAGGAAAAAATCTTTAGAGAAAAAGGGGTCCGGGTGTGGCGTCTGCCATTAGAAGATGGAAGGGTCTCTTTAAGGGCCCTTTTGGAACGGATGCTTAAGGAAGAAATGTTGAGCCTCCTGGTCGAGGGCGGGGCTATGGTTCACGGAAGTTTCTTTGAGGCCGGGTTAGTGGATGAGATTTATTTTTTTTATGGTCCGGTAATTATCGGAGGAGAAGGAGCCAAGCCAGCCATCTTAGGCCGGGGGCCGGAGAGGCTTGCTGAGGCCTTTTGGCTTAAGAAGTTTCGATTGAAACGCCTGGGAGATTCCCTCCTGATTCATGGATTTTTGAGAGAGCCGGTTGTTTGAAAATGATGAGACCTTTGCAAAACTTGCTTTTGGATTCTCTTTTTTTGTCTTTTAGCTCAAATTTTGAGTTTTAATTCTAATCTGTTTTGGAAATTTCCCTAGTTTTTTTCTTTCATTTATATGACTATTACCCGAGTTTGACATCTCTGAAAGCGCGCGCCCGGTCAACCTCCCTCTTTAGTGCCCCCTGCCTTCATCCGGTAAAATCGGACACATCTCTCCGCCCTCTCCGGGACATAAGGTCTTCCCGGGAGCGTCCCGCAATCAGTTGCCGGTGGTATTCAAATTTTTGTGTCTGGGAGAAAAAATTAGGAGGAAAGGGGGA
>CAZKEG010000280.1:0-1721 GCA_964551715.1 uncultured Thermodesulfobacteriota bacterium | reverse complement strand
AGAATTTCCCTTTATTACTAATCTTAGTCCTAAAGGTGGGAGTGCCATGGCCGTGGCTTTGGTCAATGCCTTGTTGGGCCTTCTTGATCAGGAGGATTGATGGGCAAATTTTTTGTCGTCGGATTGGGACCTGGCGATCCAGAATTGATCACCGTAAAGGCGGTAAAGACCTTAGAGGCTTCAGAGGTCGTCTTTGTTCCTCAATCCAAAAGAAAAGAGCAATCTCTGGCCTGGGAGATATGTCAGCACTGGGTAGACAAATCTTGTTTAAAGATCGTCCATTTTGCCATGAAACCTCAAGGGCCAGACCAAGAAGGCTACCAGGCTTTGGCTCAAGAGATAAAACACCTCCTTACCCAAGGAAAGACAATTTCCTACGTCACCATTGGTGATCCGGCCATCTACAGCACGGCTATCTATCTCTGCCAAGAGTTAAAAAAATACCAGGTAAAGATCAACTATATTCCAGGGATAAGTGCCCTTAATGCCGGAGCAGCTTTGTTGGGACTAGCTTTATGTGAAAAAGGCCAGGATCTGGGTCTATATGAGATGCCGGATGAGCCTCATTTGGCCTCTGAACGGATTCAAAGACACGCCACTACGGTTTTTATGAAGGTGAACCAAAGGATTTCTGTTTTACTTGAGGCCATACGAGCTACTTCTCCTAAAGAGGCCTTTCTCCTTCAGCGGATCGGTTTGCCTGGGGAAAAGGTCTATGATCTCTTGAGCCTTTCTGAACCCTTAGAGGAGGCCTATCTCTCCCTGGCCATCATTCGACGATGAAGGGCTTAAGGAAGGGATTTACTACGGGGACAGCCGCTGCTGCGGCCGCCAAGGCCGCGGCCTCGGGGCTCAAAGAAGGCTGCATACCCGAAGAAGTGACCGTGGTCCTTCCTATCGGTCAATGTTTACTCATCCGGATTCATGCCGCTTGGCTTGAAGACTCTTGGGCTAGGGCTTCGGTGATCAAAGATGCCGGCGATGATCCGGATATCACCGATGGCGTCGAGGTGGTGGTGTGTTTAAGGCCTATTTCTGGAAAAGAAATCATTTTACGAGGCGGAGAAGGTGTAGGCCGGGTGACCAAGCCAGGACTTTCTATCCCCCCCGGTGAACCAGCGATCAATCCTGTCCCCAGACAGATGATCAAACAAGCAGTGAGGGAGATCCTGCCAGAGGGCGGGTTTGAAGTAGAGATCAGCATTCCCGGTGGGGAGGAACTGGCCCAAAAGACCTTTAATCCCCGGTTAGGGGTGGTCGGGGGGCTTTCTATTCTGGGGACCACAGGCATTGTGGAACCAAAAAGCGTTGAAGCCCTTAAGGAGACTATTCGTTGTGAGATCGATGTCCTTTGGCATGAAGTGGGCCAAGGGCCGATGTGTTTTGTCCCGGGAAAGATAGGGGAAGAGGCCTTGAAGCGGGTCTTGGGGCCGGTGAAGACCGTACAGATGAGTAATTTTTTGGGTTTTGCCCTTTCTTATGCCCGGGAAAAGGGTGTTCAGAAAGTGATCATCGGTGGGCATCCAGGGAAGCTGGCCAAGGTACTTATGGGTTATTTCGATACCCATTCTCAGCGCTCCCCTCAGGCCACAGCGTTTGTGGCCAAGTTTTTGGGGCTTTCTGGCGAATTCAACACGGTAGAAGAAATTTTGCAGACGGTACTTTCCGGCCAAAAGACCGTTCGTTCTTTAGATGATTTGGCTATGGCCATCGCCCGAAAG
>CAZKEG010000279.1:0-1734 GCA_964551715.1 uncultured Thermodesulfobacteriota bacterium | reverse complement strand
AATTATTGTAGCTACTAATAAAGATTTATGGAAAGAGGTGGAACAGGGGAATTTTAGGAGAGATCTCTTTTATCGAATACATGTTATTCCTATACATCTACCACCATTAAGGGAACGACGAGAAGATATTCCACTGTTAGTCGATCATTTTATCAAAAAGTATTCTAAAAAAATGTCCAAAAGGATTAAAAAAATAGATCCTAAAGCCATTAAAAAGTTAATGCTTTATGATTGGCCGGGTAATATACGAGAATTAGAAAACGTCGTGGAGTATGCTATTGTGATGACCGAAAGTGAGATAATCGGTGAAGAACATATTATCTTACCTGAAGACGTAGATTCTAAAGTTAAAACGTTTAAAGAGGCCAAGGCCGAGTTTGAAAAAAACTATCTCCGTACGGTCTTGAAGATCACCCGAGGCAACGTGAGTCAGGCCGCGGCCTTGGCTGGCAAATACAGGGCCGATTTTTATAAACTCCTCCGGAAGTATAATCTTGATCCCAAGTCCTTTAAGGAAGTACACTAGCCCGAAATAGGGCAGAAGCGACCTATTTTCTTGGTGCTTCCCCATTGATAATGAGTTAAAATTACTGTACGGGCTGCTTTTGAAAAAAGTAGTATATTTCATGACTATGAAAGACTGGCGCATTGCCGTAGCCACCTTGGGTTGCAAGGTCAATCAAGTAGAGACCGCGGCCCTTTTAGAAGAATTTGGCCGTAGGGGGCTTAAGTCTGTCTCTTTTAAAGAAAGGGCCGATCTCTATTTGATTAATACCTGTGCGGTCACCGCCAAGGCCGCTTATGAAAGCCGTCAGCTCATTCGGCGTGCTTTGAAGCGAAATCCTAGGCTTGTAGTGATCACCGGGTGTTACGTCCAAATTGGGCATGAGGAAATCTTGGCCGGTGTCAACGGGCCAGTCTATCTCATTGGAAACGATCGTAAATCGGAGATCCCGGACTTGGTCGCCAATCTTTCCTCACCTTTAGAGAAGTCCGAGGTCTTGGTCGGTAATGTCTTGGCCCAACGTCAGTGTAGCCCGTTTTTGATCGATCACTTTTTTGATCACAGCCGGGCCTTTGCCCGGATTCAGGACGGATGCAGTGCCTTCTGCAAATACTGCGTGGTCCCCTATGCCCGCGGCCCAGCTCGGAGTTTGCCAGAAGATTTAGTATTAGAGCAGATCAGGCGTTTTAAGGAAGCCGGTTATCAGGAAATCGTCCTTACCGGTATCCATTTGGGGCTTTGGGGGAGGGATTTAGATCCTCCGAAGACTCTGCTAGAACTCCTTCAAAAAATCGAAGGACTAAATCCCCCTCGCCTCAGGTTAAGTTCTTTAGAGCCCTTGGAGCTACATGAGGAATTGTTACTCTGGGCCAGGTCCTCTCCGATCTTCTGCCCGCACTTTCACTTACCCCTTCAAAGCGGAGACGATGAGATCTTAAAAAAGATGGGGCGTCCTTATCAGGCCGGAGATTTTGAGGACTTAGTCTGGGAGATAAAACACCTCTTTCCCGAAGCAGCCATCGGAGTAGATGTATTGGTCGGCTTCCCTGGGGAAGACGAAAAGGCCTTTGAGCATACCTACAAGCTCCTAAAGCGTTTGCCGGTCACTTATCTCCACGTCTTTCCTTATTCTCCTCGCCCCATGACCGAAGCAGCCAAATGGCCTCAGGTCCCTTCACATATTATCACCCAACGGGTTCGCAGATTAAAAGAATTATCTCAAGCCAAAC
>CAZKEG010000278.1:0-1737 GCA_964551715.1 uncultured Thermodesulfobacteriota bacterium | reverse complement strand
GCCCTAAACATGGCCCCGGTATCCAAGAAGAGATAACCAAGATCCTTGGCCAAACGACGCCCGGTGGTACTCTTTCCTGCCCCAGCCGGGCCATCGATGGTGATAAGAAGCCCCTTAGGCCGCAACCAACACCTCCGAAAGGGCCTTGACCAGGGCCTCATTCTCTTCAGGAAGACCAATAGTCAAGCGCAGACAGTTAGGGAACCCATAAGCCTCCATACTGCGGACGATGATCCCATGTCTCAGTAGGGCCTCATAGACAGGTCGAGCCGGACGACCGAGATCAACCAAGATAAAATTGGTCTCCGTGGGATAAGGGCGCAGTCCGAGCTTACTCAAGGCATTAGAGAGATAATCTATCCCTTTCCAGATGATCTCTTGGACCCGGGACAGATAGGCTCCGTCTTTTAGGCTTACCAAGGCCGCCTTTTGGGCCAGTTTATTGACGTTAAAAGGCTGGCGGATGGTGTTTAGGACCTCAGCCAATTCCCGACGCATGAGTCCATAGCCAATTCTTAACCCAGCCAGGCCATAGGCCTTGGAAAAGGTTCTAAGCACAGCCACCGTAGGTTCGGAATAGAAAAACTCAAACCCGCGGGCCACCTTCCTCGAACGCACGAATTCCCCGTAGGCCTCATCCAGGACAATAACCAAGTCCTTGGGCAGATCCTTAAGCCATTGGGAAAATTCTTCGTGTTCGATAATGGTCCCAGTGGGGTTGTTGGGATTGTCAAGAAACACGATGCGGGTCCGTGCGGTGACCGCCTTGGTCAAAGACGAAAGATCATGTCTCATGTCCTTTAAAGGGATGACCTTGACCAGACCACCGCTGGCCATGGTAAACTTTTCATACATCAAAAAAGAAGGATGACTGACAAGGACCTCATCCCCTTCTCTCACCAAGGCACGGACCAAAAGATCAATGACTTCGTTTGAGCCATTACCCAGGACCACTTCTTCCGGGCCAGAAAGACCGAAACGCTCGGCCAGGAGGCTCCGTAGCTCAAGGCCTGAGGCCTCTGGATAACGATGGAGATAGGGCAACTCCTCCTTGATGGCCTCCAAGGCCTTTGGCGAAGGCCCAAGTGGGTTTTCGTTGGAAGCAAGTTTGATGATTGGCCCGGTGATCCCCAGTTCTCGGCGCAATTCTTCAATGGGTTTGCCCGGAGGATAAGGAGTCAAGCCTTTGAGATAGCTTTTAATCTTCATGGGCCAGGGTATTAAAACGTTAAATAGGCTTTGACAAGGGCCTAGTTTAAGGGCGTCTCACTATCTTGCTCGCCGGTACCAAGAGGACCTCCTCGGTGAGCCACACTTTGGTCCTCTTCAAGGCCTTAAGGGTCTGCGGATGAGGATGGCCTATGGCCACCAGGCGGCGCTCCTTTCTAGCCTTTTTGACCAAAATCCTAAAGGAGTGCTCTATCTCTCGGTCGGCCAAAGTATGATCTAAAAAGACCCGACGTTCGGCAAAGGGAAGACCTAATTCCCTGGCCACCACCGAGACCACAGTGTTTTTGGTCGTTCGGCTATCGATATAAAAAAGCCCCTCTGCGGCCACGGCCTCAAGCAACCAACGTACATGGAGTCTATCTTCGGTAAAGAGAGAACCCATGTGATGATTAACGCCCACGGCATATGGCACCGCCAAAATAGCCTGCCTGACCAGGTACTTTACCCGATTCTCTGACATATCAAGCCGAATAAGCCCCGGGGTATATTGATGATTTTGGGCCTCAA
>CAZKEG010000277.1:0-1739 GCA_964551715.1 uncultured Thermodesulfobacteriota bacterium | reverse complement strand
TCATCTATCCCTCCATACCTAAGTTAACCCACAATTTTAGCGACACTACCCTCGTCAAAAGGCATGTGTAAGAAAAAGTGTCTAAATCTTTCCTAAGAGGGAGACGATCACTGTTTAAAACTTAAAGTCCTTCTTTTTATGTCTTCAAAAGACTTCTACCGAAGAGTAGCCGGGCATCGCGAGCGCCTTCGGCAAAAATTTCTTACTTACGGGCTGTCTGCCTTTACCGACGAAGAAGTGCTTGAGATGCTCCTTACCTTCGGTACTCCGCGTCGAGATTGTAAGCCTGCTGCACGCGAGGCCTTAAGGCGCTTGGGAGGCCTGGCCCAAGTCCTTGAGGCCCCACTTGAAGAACTTCTCAAGATCAAAGGCATCGGCCCGAAGAATGCCTTGGCCCTCAAGTTCATCCATGAGGTGGCCCGCCGTTTCCTGGCTCAACGCCTGAAGGACCGGCCTTATCTTTCTTCTTCTAAGGAAGTCTATGAGTACTTGGCCCACAGTATGATAGATCTTAAAAAAGAGGTCTTTAAGGTCATCTATCTCGACTCCAGAAATCACATCATCGCCGTAGAGGAACTCTTTCAGGGCACGGTGAACGAAAGTATCGTCTATCCCCGTGAGGTCATGGAAAGGGCCCTTAAACACCATGCCAGTGCCCTGGTCATGGCCCATAATCACCCCTCCGGCGATCCGACACCTTCGCCGGCAGACCTTCGCCTCACCAAACACCTCCTCCTAGCCGCCCGCCTCCTCCAGATCCGCATCTTGGATCATCTCATTATTGCCAAAGGCGGTTATTTCAGTTTTGCTGATGAAGGAATTCTCTCTCGGCTCGAAACCGAGGTGCAAGGGGTGCTTTTATGAAGGTGGTCATGGCCAAAAAGGCTGGGTTTTGTATGGGCGTGAGGCGAGCGGTGCAAATCGCCCTCCGGGCCGCTGGCGAGGCCGAAAGGCCGGTCTATACTTACGGGCCTTTGATCCATAACTCCCAGGCCTTGATGCTCCTTGAAGCCTTGGAAGTACGCCCCTTAAAAGAGATCCCTGAAAAAGGGAAGGGGACTATTATCATCCGTGCCCATGGCGTCCCTCCCGAAGAAAAAGAGCGACTGCGGCAGGCGGGTTTTAAGATCATCGAGGGGACGTGTCCCCGGGTGCTGAGGGTTCAGGCGCTGGCCAAGCGCTTTAGTGCCCAGGGTTATCACGTGATCATCATCGGTGATCCGGATCACGCCGAAGTGAAGGGTATATTGGGCTATGCTGGGGAGAGGGGGCTGGTGGTAAGCAAGCTTGAAGATCTGGACAAACTCCCTCCCCTTGAAAAGTACGTCATCCTCTCCCAAACCACTCAGGATGGTAAGTTCTTCGAGACCATCTCCCAGGAGATCCTCAAGCGTTTCCCCGGAGGGAAGATTTACAACACCATCTGCAATGCTACCTACGAAAGACAACAAGAGGTCCGGCGGCTCTGTCGCGAATGCGAGGCCATTGTGGTGGTAGGAGGCAAAAACAGCGCCAACACCAAACGTTTGGCCATGATCGCCGGGGAGGAAGGGCGGAAAGTCTATTTGGTGGAAACAGCCGAGGAATTACCCCTTCGCGAACTCCAAAAATTCCGCAAGATAGGGATCACTGCTGGGGCCTCTACGCCCAACTGGGTCATTAACCAGGTCGTCCGCACCCTGGAAGATTGGCCTTCGCCTTATGAATCTTCGCTGAAGCGCTGGATAAGAAAGGCCTTG
>CAZKEG010000276.1:0-1775 GCA_964551715.1 uncultured Thermodesulfobacteriota bacterium | reverse complement strand
TATCCAATTTTCACTTGGCCGATGTCCTTCAGATTTTGGCTAC
The DNA here is from genome assembly GCA_964551715.1 of uncultured Thermodesulfobacteriota bacterium. Taxonomy (GTDB): domain Bacteria; phylum Desulfobacterota; class Thermodesulfobacteria; order Thermodesulfobacteriales; family Thermodesulfatatoraceae; genus CAZKEG01. The sequence goes on along the minus strand of CAZKEG010000276.1, from coordinate 1,732 downwards.
CAAGCCCGGGCGACATTTGATAGAAGTCTTTTTCCCCAAAGGAATGGGGAAAATTTATCTCGAAGGTGAGCTTCTTCACAGTGCCGAGGTCATTGGTCCGGAACCCAAGCAAGGGATTGAGGCCCTGAGGGTCCTTATTTCTTTGCCAAATGGTCATTTTGAGGTTCGTACCCCGGCCCTTTGGCCCAAAAAGGCCTCCTTAAACGGACCGGTTCAGGCCTTAATCATTGAGGCCGCGCGTTTGGAAGACGAAAACAACCCTGCCGAAGAGACCTTTTTCGATGAATCCCTTTTTGAAGAGGATTTCCTGTCTAAAAAGACGATTCATCCCCTTCAAAAGATTAAAAAGCTTTTACCTGAAATTAACTTTTTGGTCCTGGTTGAGCCTAGTGGAGAAGTTAAAGACTCTTTAGGAGATGGAGCACCAGAGGAACTGGCTGGAACAGTTTCTTTTATTTCTCTTCAGTTGAAGGAATTAGGCCATCTTCTTGGTCTGGGTGAGTTAAAGGCCTTTGCCGCCTCCAGCAAGAGACACTTTTGTGCTGCTCTTTGTGGCCCCCAAGAAGTGATAGCTATGAAGGGGCAACCTCGGAAGGGGCTTCTTTGGTGGAGCAAGAAATTACTTCAAGCTGAAAAGGAGTGGCGTTCGTGAAGACTTTGCTCGCCAGTTTGGTCAAACTAGACGATGTTTCGGGGGTGCTTGTTTCCCGAGAGGATAAGGCCATCTTTTGTAGTTTACCCGAGGTCTATTCCCAAGAATTTCAGGAAAACCTCCATCACGCCATCGGGGAGATGTCTGCGGCCTTTGATAACGAAGGTCGGTACGGCCCTCCGGAAGAGATTGTCGGGCTTTATGAAAACGGTTCTTTGGTGATCAGAGAGGCCCATGGCTTTAAGATTTTGATCATTTTGAAGACCGCTTCACCTAGCCCCTTGGTGAGTGTGGCCTTGAATGCCTTGGCCTTAAAATTTGAGAAACTAGCTCAAAACAAACCAGCCTCTCCTAAAGCTGAAGAAAATATCCCCTTGATCCTTTTCAACGAGGTGGTAAAGCTCCTGGCCCAACACTATGGGCCGGCGGCCAAATTAATGGTTAAAAGGGCCCTTAAACAAGCCGAGGCCACGGAAAAGGGGTTGTTGTTATCCAATGTCTCTTCCTTCCTAAAGGCCCTTAAGCAAGAAATTGATGATCCCAAATTGAGACAGATAGCCCTTAACAAGACCAAAGAACTGGTGCGCCTGAGGAGGCAGTCATGAAGGTCAAAGGTCTGAGCTTGGCTAACAAAGTGGCCCTGTTTTTCATTTTGGTCTTTTTTCTCGGTGGAGTTGGCTTGATCCAAACCTTGAAATATTATCATGAAAGGGATTTAGTAGAGCGTTCACGGAGTATCATCCAGTTATTGGATTCCTTTCTCAAGTTCTCAGATGACGTCCACGGTCTCTGGGTCGAAAACCCTGGAGAAATCAAGGCCATTAAGCAACTGACCGGGCTAGAGGAGGGAACAGAGGAAGAAAAGGACTTATATCTCCTCCACGATCCCGATTTTAACGCCCTTTTAGCCAAAATAGGAGGCTCGGAGGCCCACGTTATCATCAATTATCAAACCAATGAACCGGAGATCCTCCAAAAAGAAACTTGGCGTTTTGAAAATCAGGTCTTTGTCTACCAATATCCTCTACCCCTTCACGAGAGATGTATTTCCTGCCATGCCCAAGAGCCAAAAGCTCCGAA
>CAZKEG010000275.1:0-1775 GCA_964551715.1 uncultured Thermodesulfobacteriota bacterium | reverse complement strand
GGACCCCGTGGGTCACACTGATGGAGTAATCTTGCCCGGCCTCCTTCAAAAGCCCACCACTTCCTTGTGAGCCAGGCACCTCCTGGGTGAAAGTGTTTATTGTCTGAAACTCTTTATATCCCAGGTCTGGTGCCCTTTCTCCTCTTTCTTATCCGGGACTTAAGGGGAAAGGGGGGTTGTCTCGCTTTTCCAAGACGGTTTACAGAAAGTGGCCAATGGAATAACTTCTTTTGGAGAAGTACTAAGGGTTACTAGTCGTTAGGGATTTGGAATCTGCTCTCATTTGGCCGAAAGATCCTACAAACAAAGAAAGGGGGATAGAAAATGGGTGAAATAGTTCAGGTAAAGGCCCGAGAAATACTTGATTCAAGAGGCAACCCCACCATAGAGGTGGAAGTATGGTTAGATTCTGGCATATACGGACGGGCGGCGGTCCCTTCCGGGGCTTCAACCGGGACCCATGAGGCCCTTGAGCTGCGGGACAAAGACCCAAAACGCTATCATGGCAAAGGGGTACTTAACGCCGTTCGCAACGTAAACGACATTATCGGTCCGGAACTAGTTGGGTTCGAGTCCACGGCTCAAGCCGAGATCGACCAACTCCTCATTGAACTTGATGGAACGGAAAACAAGAGGCGCCTAGGGGCCAATGCCATCCTGGGTGTTTCTATGGCCGTGGCTCAAGCCTCGGCCAAAGAAGCAGGCCTTCCGCTTTTTGCCTATCTAGGCGGGGTAGGGGCCAGGGTCCTCCCTGTGCTGCAGATGAATGTCATTAACGGGGGTGTCCATGCAGACAACAAACTCGATATCCAAGAATTCATGATCGTTCCCTTAGGAGCACCAAGCTTCCATGAGGCCTTGCGATATGGTTCGGAGACTTATCATGCCTTAAAGAAGGTCCTCAAAGAAAAAGGATATCGCACTTCGGTGGGAGATGAAGGGGGTTTTGCCCCTGAAATTCAAAGTACCAAGGAGGCCCTGGAAATCTTGGTCAAGGCCATCGAGGAAGCGGGGTATAAACCCGGTGAAGATATTGCCCTGGCCATCGATGCAGCGGCTAGTGAATTTTTTAAAGATGGGAAATACGTTATGGAGGGCGAAGGCAAGACCCTTTCGGCAGAAGAATTAGCCGCCTTTTACAGGGAACTGATCGAACAATTTCCTATTGTCTCCATTGAAGATGGTTGCGCTGAAGATGACTGGGAAGGCTGGAAAATCCTTAATCAAGAACTAGGAAGTCGAGTTCAGTTAGTAGGTGATGACATCTTTGTCACTAACATCAAGCGTCTCTCCCGGGGAATCGAGGAAAAGATAGCCAATGCCATCCTGATCAAGCTCAATCAGATTGGTACCGTCACCGAGACCTTGGAAACCGTAGCCATGGCTCAAAGATCGGCCTGGAAGACGGTGATCTCTCATCGTTCCGGTGAGACAGAAGACACCTTTATCGCTGACCTCGCCGTGGCAGTAAACAGCGGCCAGATCAAGACCGGAGCCCCTTGTCGTACAGAACGGGTGGCCAAATACAATCAGCTCTTACGTATTGAGGAAGATCTCGGTGCGGCCGCAGTCTTTGCCGGAGCCAGTGCCTTCAAATAGCAAATAATAGGGCCGGCTCCGGCCCGCTTCGTCAAATTTCCCTCCTTACTGAATAGGAAAAAATAGGTACCCTTATAAAACCAAATAAGGAGTAATCCATGAAGAAACGGCTCTTTCTCCTGCCCGAGTTTGACATCTCTGAAAGCGCGCGCCCGGTCAACCTCCCTCTTTAGTGC
>CAZKEG010000274.1:0-1786 GCA_964551715.1 uncultured Thermodesulfobacteriota bacterium | reverse complement strand
AAGAACGAGATACCTTCAGCCAAGAAGGTAAAACAAAAGATGGTTACCAAGAGTTCTTTCACGTCAGCGATGGCATAAGGCAAGAAGCTCTCTTGCAGGAGGAGACGCCCTTTTACCCCCAAAGGCCGTTTGAGCCCTAGGGCAAAGAGCATGGAAAAGGTCATTACTCCCAGACCACCTAGTTGCATAAGGAGAAGGAGGACGCTTTCTCCTAAGCGGGTAAAGGTCTCGGCGGTATTGACCACAGTCAAACCGGTGACACATATGGCGGAAGTAGAGGTAAACAAGGCATCTATGATAGAAAGCGGGACTTTATGCACCCAGGGTAAAAGGAGCAGGAAGGCCCCGAAGAGATCTGCGGTAGCAAAAGATAACAAGACCGTCGTGGCGGGATAACGGGTCAGGCGGCGGCTTAAGAGGTAGAAATCCATTACACCTATTGATGATGGCGTTGGCTAAAGGAGATGACCTCCATGAGCTTATCTAAGGCTGCACCCGAAGCAATTATCTCCGAGGCCATCTTGACCCCGGCCTTTAGGTCAATAGTCTTTTCAGCGGCGTAAAAGGCAGCTCCAGCATTCAGGACCAACATGTCATGCTTAGGCCCCTTTTCCCGACCTTCGAAGATGGCCTGGATGATGGCGGCGTTTTCTCGGGCATCCCCTCCTTTCAATTCTTCAGGGTCTTCACAGAGTTCAAGGCCAACGTCTTCAGGATCTACATAGTAAGTGGTTATTCGACCATCCCTCAATTCAGAGACCTTGGTCGAACCGGTAATGACCAATTCGTCATATCCCTCCTCTCCAAAGACCACCAAGGCTCGCCGGCAACCCAGTTCATCCAAAGCAAAGGCCATCTTTTCGGTGAGACGAAAATCATATACTCCTAATACTTGAACATTAGCCCCGGCGGGATTGGCCAAAGGCCCCAAAAGATTAAAGATCGTCCGAAAACCGAGTTCCCGGCGTGGTCCCATGACGTTTTTCATCGCTGGGTGATAAAGCGGGGCAAAGAGGAAACAAAAACCCGTTTCTTTGAGACAAGAAGCGGCCATCTCAGGTGGCATATCAATTTTGACCCCTAAGGCCTCAAGGACATCGGCGCTACCGCACTTGCTTGAAACGGATCGATTACCATGTTTGGCCACCTTTACTCCTCCGGCAGCCACCACAAAGGCCGCCGCCGTGGAAACGTTAAAGGTGCCTTTTTGATCCCCTCCAGTACCACAGGTATCCACTAGCGGTTCTTCGGGAGAAAGCTCAAACGGTACCTTAAGGGCATGTTTTCTTAACACTCTGGCGGCGGCGGCTATCTCTTGCCAGGTCTCACCCTTGAGGCGTAAGGCGGTCAAAAAGGCCCCTATCTGGGCCTCGGTGGCCTTTCCTTCGATCATTTCGGTCATGGCCAGATGCATCTCTTCCGGAGTGAGGTCTTGCTTTTCCACCAATTTGGCCAAAATAGGCTTCAGCCTTTCGGACATAATTCCTCCTTGCCCAGCCCTACGGCCCTATTACCGCTGAAACTTAAATGTACATATGGGCAATTTTTTCGATCAATTCCTCGGCCTTTAGCCAGTCATCCAAGGCCTTACCAGGCTCTTGCCCTCGCCTAAGATAGAATTCATAGGCGATTTTTTCAATCAATTCCTTTTTTACACGTTGGGCCTCTTCTGGCGGACCGAGAAACTCTACCACCACTTTGGGAGCTGTAGCCGACGGGACCTCGATGCCCCGGATGTCGCCATCTTCACGTAAGGCATAGATGGCCCGCGGCGAAATAAGGGGAT
>CAZKEG010000273.1:0-1790 GCA_964551715.1 uncultured Thermodesulfobacteriota bacterium | reverse complement strand
ATTTATACCCCAGGTCTGGTGCCCTTTCTCTTTTTTTCTTATCCGAGACTTAGGACAATTTAAGTCTTTTTTGCTAATCGGGAACAGAGAAGCCCTACTTCAAACAACAGATAGAGTGGAACGCCCATAAGGGCCATGTTAAAGGCATCCGGCGTAGGGGTGAGGATGGCGGCGAGGATAGAAATGATTAAGATGGCGTGGCGTCTAAAACGCCCGGCTTTATAGGGATCGAGGAGACCGATCTTGGTCAGAATGACCATGATCAATGGTAACTCAAAGATAAGGCCGAAGGCCAACAAAAACAGACCGACGAAATTGACAAAATGCCCCACCGAGATGTTCGGAACAATCTCTTCTCTTTGGAAGGAAAGTAGAAACTTCACCCCGTAGGGCAGGGTGACAAAATAACAAAAGCTTACCCCGCCGTAAAACAGTAAAAGCCCAGTCAAGATAAAAAAAAGCCCGGTGAGACGCCGAAGCCCAAAGACATTGGCCAGGGCCAACCAGATAAGCCATAGAAGATACGGAACCAAGGTCAAGACCGTACAGACCAAGGCGACCTTTAACAGGGCCAAGAAGGGTTCAAGTACTCCGAAAAAGGCAAGTTCTTGACCTAAATGGGCCTGAACGATGCCGAGAATACAGGGTGAGAGGGCATAAAAGAAAACGGTGGTCAAGAAAAATAAAATACCCAGGGTGATCAGTTTTCTTCGTAGATAAAGGAGTAGGGCCAAAAACTGCTTATAGGGTTCGGTCTCCGCCTCGGGCATTAAAGCAAATTCTCTCGAATATATTGGATGGCGTTTTTAAAGATAACCAAGCCCAATTCCTCTTCTGAAACAGGGCCCCTGGTCCAACGAGGATGATTGGTAAAATGATTAAAGGCTTCGGGATGGGGCATGAGACCGAAGATACGCCCGCTCTCATCACAAATGCCCGCAATGGCCTCTTGTGATCCGTTAGGATTGTAAGGATATTCCATGGTCGGTTTTCCAGAATCCGGATCAGTGTATTGAACGACGATCTGGTTTTGATCCCTCAGGCGCATAAGGACAGTCTCGTCCTTAGTGACAAATTTTCCCTCTCCATGGCGTACCGGTAGAAAGAGTCTTTTGAGCCCCTTGGTAAAGATACAAGGAGAATATTCGTTGACCTGAAGATGGACCCAACGATCTTCAAACCGCCCGGAGTCGTTGTAGGTGAGGCTAGTTAAACGGTCTTTATAGCGCTTATCAAAACCCGGAAGGAGCCCTAGCTTGACCAGAAGTTGAAAGCCATTACAGATCCCGATGATCAGACCACCTCGTTCGATAAGACGCAAGATCTGGTCCATCAAACGTTCGTTGGTCCCCTGAACCCTGACGTGGCGGAAACGATGGGCCCCGGCTTGAGCAGCCCCAAGGTGATCCCCGTCTAAGAACCCCCCGGGCAAACAGAGGAAGTGGTAGTCATCAAGGCGTTTCTCACCATAGATTAGTTGGCTGAGATGGACGATCTCCACCTCCTCTGCCCCAGCCAGGCGACAGGCATGGGCAGTCTCCCTTTCGCAATTAGTCCCATAACCAGCGGTCACGATCACTTTGACTCGTTTGGCCATTTCTCTCCCCCTTAGCGGTTAATTCTTTAACACACCCCCGGAATAGAAACAATTTCCCAAATTCCCGCTTAAGGGTTTGAGGGCTTGAAGGACTAGGTAGGACCTCCTCTTCTGCTTTGCTTGAAGAACATCTTGGAGGGGGAAAGTCTTCTTTCTTAATTTAGGAGCCTCTACCATTAGCTCTGCCAATACC
>CAZKEG010000272.1:0-1805 GCA_964551715.1 uncultured Thermodesulfobacteriota bacterium | reverse complement strand
GTGAAGTACCGCTTTCAGAATACGGTCTTAAGCAAACCGAAATTCTAGTAGAAGGCCTTAAGAAACTTCCTATTATGGCCATTTACAGCAGTGACCTTAAGAGGGCGCGACTCGGGGCCGAATGGTTGGCCGAAGCGACCAAGGCCCCGCTCATTATCACGCCTTGGCTTCGTGAGATAGACTTTGGAGAGTGGACTGGTAAACACTTTAGCGAGCTTTGGGATCTTCCAGAGTTCCGGGCCCGCTTAAAAGATCCAGAAAATCTGGCCCCTCCTGGAGGAGAGAGTTTACGAGACCTTCAGGCCCGAGCCCTTAAGGTAATTGAAGAGATTAAAGAGAGATTTTCAGAAGGTCTGGTGGTGGTTTTTACTCACGGAGGATTGATCCGCACAGTGATTGTTCACGCCCTGGGGGCCTCTCTTCGTCATTTCTTTCGGATTCAGCAAGATTTCGCCGCGGTTAACTTGATTGATTATTTTGAAGATACCGCTGTCGTCCACCTTGTAAACGGCCCCTTTGACCTTAATTTTTTTACACTCCTCTCCCGAAAGAGCTTGGTGTAATTTGAACAAGCCAAAATAGGGAGGTGGGCAGCGGTGACCAAGGGGCCTTTCCTTCGATGGTACGACCGTCTGGAACAAGGGCTCTATTTCCTCTTGCTCCTTTCTCTTATCTTGGCGGATCTTTCGGTGTCTTTCGAGATCTTCACTTCCTGGAAATATTATTGGAGCACCGAAAACGGTCTCCTGGGTTTTGTTTTCTTTGTCCTTGATCGTTCACTCCTGGCCCTGATGCTTCTAGAGATTTTGCATACCATAAAGATCTCGGTGGAGGGGCCGGTCAAACTGGCCATTGAACCCTTTCTAATGATCGGGATCATTGCCTCGGTACGGCGCATCCTGATCATCTCGGTGGAGATTGCCCATCCACCGGAGGGTTGTGTAGCCACCGAGGGACTTTTTAAGCAATACATGATCGAGACGGCCCTTTTAATGGTTTTGGTCCTTTCCTTTGTGGTCGGAATCGTACTTCTTCGAAAGACACGATCAAGGAAAGTTAATCCTTGACATCTCGATTCCGATCATTATAGTGCTGGCGCTGGTTTTTGTTCTTTGATGTTTCGAATAAAAAATTTTTTTGATCAGGTTTCCGCTGTAATTATTTTTGAGCGGGCTTTTTAAAGCTTGACAGATCTGAGTAAGTTGTTATTTTATTTCACGCCTTAAGAAGCGGTTCTTTGAATGCTTTTGGAAGACCTCTTGCAACAAGGTCTTGACAAGCTTTTTTGCGTGGTTACAATAAAAATTGCTTTTTGAAACAAATGCTGATCTTTGAAAACTGAATAGTGGCGCGGGCAGGCCTCCGATAATTTTCAGCCTGCTGGCCAGGAATCCCCTTTTGGGGTGATTCCGAGCCGGGTTTCCGGTTTAACATGAGGGTTTGATCCTGGCTCAGGGCGAACGCTGGCGGCGCGCCTAACACATGCAAGTCGCGCGGGAAACCAGGGCTTCGGTCCTGGGAGTACAGCGGCAGACGGGTGAGTAACGCGTGGGTAACCTACCTTCGGGTCCAGGATAACCTCTCGAAAGGGGGGCTAATACTGGATACGTTCCGCGGGCGCAAGCTCGTGGAAGAAAGGGGGCCTCTGCATAGCAAGCTCCTGCCCGGAGAGGGGCCCGCGTCCCATCAGCTAGTTGGTGAGGTAACGGCTCACCAAGGCTACGACGGGTAGCCGGCCTGAGAGGGTGGCCGGCCACACTGGCACTGAGACACGGGCCAGACTCCTACGGGAGGCAGCAGTGGGG
>CAZKEG010000271.1:0-1807 GCA_964551715.1 uncultured Thermodesulfobacteriota bacterium | reverse complement strand
GTCCTTCTTTGGAGACACGGTTTCGGCGTTTTCTGCGTTGGAAGCGCTTTTTGGGGTGACAAGATCCCTGTGCAGTTAAGGGGTGACATAATCGCTGTGCAATGACACTAAGATCAAGCCCGGCCACTTCGTCTTCTACCGAGAGCCTGAGTCCGAAGAGGATATCGATAATCTTTAGTAGGATAAAGCTCACCACCACTACACCGAGGGCCTGCGTACCCAACAGGGCTGGATTGCCAGCAAGGAGACCCTTAGCTCCACCGGGGTTGATGGCCTTGGTGGCAAAGACTCCGACACAAAGGGTGCCAAGAGTCCACCCACACCATGGATACCCACTACGTCAAGGCTCGTTATAGCCGAATTTGTTCTTGCCATGACCCCCAAGTAACAGATAAGGCCAGCCAGGATACCGATAATTACTGCAGCATTGGCTTACAAACCCGGCCGCCGGCGTAATGGTCGCCAACCCGGCAATGGCTCCACTGGCAGCACCAAGGGTGGTTGACCGATTTTTGACGATTTTGCCATTTTTAATTTTGAGCTTTGACAATTTTGTAACTATTTCCTTGAACAAAATTTATTATTGAAGCTGGGGCAGGGGTGAATATAGTGAGAATATGCAAAGAGTCCTGATTTATGTCCTCTTTGTGGTGGTAGTCGCCTATTTTCTAGCCTTACGTTATGAAAAGCTTGAGACCAAGACCTTATGGCAGGGACCGATAAGGGCTCTTTCAGGAGATAGTTGGGGAGAGATTCAACTGAAACGCCGCAGTGACGGATCAGAGGTATTGATCATCCGCCTCAAAGCCAGGGTACCAGAGCCGGTGATCGTCTTGGTCAGATTGCGTTCTCATCTGGACTTTGAAGTGGGGCGTTTTAAAGAAGCGAGTTTTATCATCACCTTGCCTAAAAAGGTAAAAGCCAGTGAAATAAAGGCCGTTCAGTTGGTTAGTGTTCAGAAAGGGCGTATTTTGGCGGAGGCCCATATCGGCTCCGCTGCGGTAAGCTCGAAGTAAAAAGGGGTGTTTTTATGGCGCGCAGAAAACGAAAAATTCATACTAAGTTCATCTTTGTGACCGGTGGAGTCCTTTCTTCACTGGGTAAGGGGCTGGCCGCTGCTTCTATCGGGACCCTTTTGGAGGCACGCGGGCTGACCGTTACCCTCCAAAAACTTGACCCTTACATAAATGTTGATCCCGGAACGATGAATCCCTTTCAGCATGGAGAGGTCTACGTTACCGATGACGGGGCAGAGACAGACCTTGATCTTGGCCATTATGAACGCTTCACCTCGGCCAAGATGGGACAAAAAAACAATTTTACCTCGGGAAAGATCTATTACTCCGTGATCATGAAGGAAAGGCGAGGGGATTACCTGGGCGGTACAGTCCAGATCATCCCCCATATCACCGATGAGATCAAGGCCTCTATTCTGCAGCTTGCCGGAAGCGATGTAGATATCGCCATCATCGAGGTTGGTGGTACGGTGGGCGACATCGAGAGCTTACCCTTCCTTGAGGCCATTCGTCAGTTGCGGGCAGACCTCGGCCGGGAGAATACCCTTTATATCCATTTGACTTTTGTTCCGTATATCAAGGCCGCCGGTGAACTGAAGACCAAACCCACTCAACATAGCGTTAAAGAACTCCGGGCCATCGGTATCCAGCCTGACATCCTCCTCTGCCGTACCGAAAGGTTTTTACCCCCGGAAGTGAAGAAAAAGATCGCCCTCTTCTGTAACGTGGAAGAAGACGCGGTGATCACGGCCAAAGATGTGGATTGTATCTATGAAATCCCCCTAATCTTT
>CAZKEG010000270.1:0-1809 GCA_964551715.1 uncultured Thermodesulfobacteriota bacterium | reverse complement strand
ATCCCAAAGTCGGTCACTGTCTTGACCGGGGCCTCAATCACCGTACCCTCGGAGAACTGGTCGGTTAATACATCCCATGGATTTGGCTCCACCTGTTTGAGGCTCAAAGAGATACGGCGATTTTCCTCATCAATCCCGATGACCACCACTTCTACCATGTCACCCTCGGAGAGGATGTCCCGGGGGTGACGAATACGTTTAGTCCAGGAGAGTTCAGAGACATGGATCAGGCCTTCTACACCGGGCTCAAGCTCGATAAAGGCCCCAAAATCGGTAAGGGAGACTACCTTGCCCTGGATCTTGGAACCGAGGGGGTATTTCTCGCCTATATTGGTCCAAGGATCAGGGGTAAGTTGCTTAACCCCAAGGGCAATCTTCGGTTTTTCCGGATCGTATTTGATTACTTTGACCTTAATACGGTCACCGATTTTGAAGTAATTAGAGGGGTGTTTGACCCGCCCCCAAGAAATATCAGAGACATGAAGGAGGCCATCCACTCCTCCTAGATCAACAAAGACCCCGTAATCAGTAATGCTCTTGACCACACCTTCCCGGACTTGTCCTTCTTCAAGGCTCTCAAGCAGGGCCTTTTTCTTCTCCTCAAGCTCTTTTTCCAGGACGATCTTGCGCGAGACTACAATATTGTTTTTCTTCCGAGAGCTGCTAATTACTGCTACCTTGACCGTCGTCCCGACCAGTTCTTCCGGGTGTTTAGGGGTCTTCAAAAAGGCCTGGGAAAAAGGCAAAAAGGCCCGTAAACTATCGATATCTACGGCAAAACCACCTTTGATACGCTCAAGGACATAAGCCTCCAAAAATTCTCCGTTCTTCAGGGCCTTTTCGATTTTTTCCCAAGCCTTTTGTCGCTGAAGCCGACGATAAGAAAGCCTCACCAGACCATCTGGCGTGCGCAAACGTTCGACAATGACTTGGACCTCGTCTCCGGGCTGGACCCGAACCTCACCGCTTGGCCCAAGAAATTCCGCCACCGGGACCACGCCTTCGCTCTTATACCCGATGTCGACGATTACTCCGTCTTCATCGACTCGAAGGACCTTCCCAGTGACGATTTCCCCGGTAGAGATGGCCCTCAGCTCTTCGGACAAGAGCTCGGCGAAGTTCTCTTCCGGGGTTTGTTCGCTCTTTGTCTCAACCACATTTTCCATGTCTCTAACCTCCCAAAATTTGAGGCACCTTATACCAGAGGGCGGACCAAAATTCAATCCATGCAAAGGAAAGAGGAAGGGAAATTTCTACTGTGCTAACGATTTGAGAGCTCTTTTCACTTCAGAGTGCATCCGTTCTAAAACTTCCTCAAAGGATAGAGCACTGGTATCAATGACCACCGCCCCTTCAGGGACTATTAAGGGGGCGGTTTCGCGTTCTTGATCTCGGCGATCTCTCTCAAGGAGTTGGGCTAACACCTCTCCATAAGAGAGATTTATCCCCTTTTTTGAGAGTTCTTCGTAACGGCGCCTAGCCCTTATCTCTGCCGAAGCGGTGAGGAAGAACTTGAGATCTGCATCCGGAAAGACCACGCTTCCCATATCTCGCCCCTCAGCCACCACTCCTCCTTCCCTGCCATAGGCCCGTTGACGTTCAAGGAGACAGGTCCTGACCCCGGGGATGAGTGCCACCGCCGAAGACCATTTGTCCATCTCCGGTGTACGGAGAAGATTGGTCACCTCCCGTCCGTTAAGAAAGACCTTGATCCCTTCTTCGCCTGAAAGCAGTTCCAAAGAGATCTCCCGACAGAGAGAGGAAATCTCTTCGGTCTCTTCAGGGGAAAGCCCTCTTTCTTTAGCGGCC
>CAZKEG010000269.1:0-1825 GCA_964551715.1 uncultured Thermodesulfobacteriota bacterium | reverse complement strand
CTTCTTCTCTTTGGTCTTTTTTTGTTTCTCAGCCTCGTGGTTCTCCAGATGCCCCCTTAAATTCTTTTCTCGAATAGCTCGGCGTTCCTCGGCCTTTTTAAGACAGTCTGGATCAAGCAAGGGCACTACCACGTCGGGTTCTATCCCTTTGGCCTGAATAGACCGCCCGCTCGGCGTAAAGTACTGGGCTGTAGTCAGGCGTACCGCCGAGCCATCCGGCAGGGGAATAATGGTCTGGACCGAGCCCTTTCCAAAGGTCCTCGTCCCCACGATGACCGCTCGCTTATGGTCTTGAAGGGCACCAGCCACGATCTCCGAGGCCGAGGCACTGCCTTCATTGACCAACACGGCAATAGGATATGGATGTTTACGCCGATTAGGGATGGCCTCAAAACGCAGATTCTGCTGTTTCAGACGGCCTTCGGTATAAACGATAAGGCCGTGATTGATAAACTCATCCGCCACCCGCACCGCAGCATCTAGAAGGCCTCCGGGGTTGTTACGCAAGTCAATAATCAACCCCTTCATTGGGTTATTTTCTTTTTCAAGCTTTTCCAGGGCCTTGACCAGTTCCTGTGGGGTCTTTTCTTGGAAATTGGTGATCCGTATATAACCATAGCCAGGTTCAATAGTATAAAAACGCACGCTCTTGATGGGGATCACGTCTCGTACCAAGGTAATATCTTTGAGCTCCGTCCAGCCCTTGCGCATGATGGAAATGGTCACTTTGGTTCCCTTAGGGCCACGGAGGAGCTTTACCGCCTCAATAAGGCTCATCCCTTTGGTGAGTTTGCCGTTAATCTTGATGATCTTATCTCCGGATTTTAAGCCCGCCTTCCAGGCCGGGGTGCCTTCGATCGGAGCCACTACGGTCAAGACCCCATCCCGGATGGTGATCTCGATCCCAATACCGGTAAAACTGCCTTTGGTCTCGATCTGAAGTTCCTTGTAATCATCCGGCTTAAGAAAAGATGAATGGGGGTCCAGATTGGAGAGCATCCCCTGGATAGCCCCGTAAATCAAGTCCTTGGCATCGACCTCTTTGACATAGCTCCGTTCGACCAAGTCCAAGACCTGGGAGAATAACCGGAGTTGTTTATAAATTTCATCATCGTCTGAAGGGGCAGCAGAAACAGTAAAAGAGTGTCTTAGGGAAAAACCCAAGAAAAAGGCCAAGGAAAGGAGGATAACCAAGAACAAATGAGCCCAAAATCTCGATTTTTGGTTGTTCATCTCTTCACCTCAAAAAACGAAGTTTACTAGTATCAAGCCAGTCTAGCGGATTTTGTGGTTTGTCGTGATATCTTAATTCGTAATATACTCCCGATTCACTAAAGGGTAGCTCTCCCACTTCACCAATCACCTCACCGGTCTTCACCTCTGCTCCGAGATTAATCTCCAACTTACCTAGCCCCCCGATGATCGACAAGAAATCATAGCCATGATTAATAAAGACTACCTGCCCTTGACCTTTGATCAGGGCGATCTTAGCCACCACTCCTCCATAAGGTACCTTTACCGGTGTGCCCACCGGAGTGGAGATAAAGATACCAGGTTGATAAATGTTTTCCCCGGTTATTGGGTCTTTGTAAAGTCCAAAGAGACGCAGGACCACCCCTTCTACCGGAGGGAGAAGGAGACCTTTGAGTTCTAAAAGCGGCACCCGGGGAGTAGCTCTTTCTCGTTTCTTTTCTTCGGCCAAGGCCTCTTTAACGTCTTTTAGTTCCTCCTTGGTGGACCTCAGTTCCTTGGCCAGCCTTTCGATGGATTGATAGGCGGCCTCAAGGTGCTTTAAGGTCTCGCGATAAAGACGTATGTTACGCCT
>CAZKEG010000268.1:0-1841 GCA_964551715.1 uncultured Thermodesulfobacteriota bacterium | reverse complement strand
TGGCCTTGGCCCTATGTAAAGCTAGACCCTACGGAGACCCCACCAGATACGTGTCGCTTGGCTCTGGTTATCCCTTTGGTCTTAAAGGTCAGCCTGCCCTAAACTCTTTACACAGCCCTTAAAATGTTCTTATCTGATCCCAAAATCTTTTGAGAAAGAAAGATGAAGAGAAAGATCTATTTGCAAATGAAAGGCTTGGAAGAGGCCATCAAAATTATTCGGGAAAGCCATCCTTGGGCCAAGGCCTTGGCTGAAGAGATTATTCCTGTCCGAGAGGCGCAAGGGCGAATAACGGCCAAACCCCTCTTTGCCAAACGCTCATTTCCCCCTTTTAACGCCGCGGCCATGGATGGCTTTGCGGTAAAGGCTGAAGAGACCTTTGGGGCCAGCGATATTAATCCCCTTCTCCTTAAAGTGGGAGAGCAGGCCATACCCGTAAATACCGGCGAACCTCTCCCTCCAGGAAAAGACGCGGTGATCATGATCGAAGAAGTTTATTCTCCTCAAGAAGACCTTATCGAAATAAGATCCCCGGCTTACCCCTGGCAACATGTCCGTAAAATCGGTGAAGATGTAGTAGCTGGTGAACTCCTTTTCACCAGCGGTCATCGTCTCACTGCCTGGGATCTAGGAGCACTCCTTGCAGTTGGATATCTAGAAATACCGGTTAAAGAACACCCAAGGGTGATCATTATTCCCACCGGTGATGAACTCGTCCCTCCAGAAGAAGCCAAAGACGAGATCCTTGCCCAGGGGAAAATGATCGAATTCAACGCCACTATGATCGCCTCCTTGGTAAAGGAATGGGGAGGGAAGGCAGAGGTCTTTCCCATCATACCAGATGATTATCACAGATTAAAAACCTCTCTGGAAAAGGCCCTTTCCCGAGGCCCCCATTTGATAGCTATCCTTGCCGGATCTTCAGCAGGAAGCAAGGACTATACCGCTTCTTTAATAGAAGAAAAAGGGAAACTCCTCTTTCATGGTGTCACCATGATGCCTGGGAAACCGGCTATTTACGGTTTGGTAGCCAATACACCGGTAGTAGGTGTGCCAGGTTATCCGGTCTCCGCCGTGCTTGCCTTTGAAACCCTCATTCGCCCGGTCTTTGAAGCCATGCTAGAAACAATGCTTCCACCACGTCCGCGAATCAAGGCCATTTCAGGACGTAAGATCCCTTCTCGCTTAGGAATTACGGAATTCATCCGAGTTAAAGTAGGAAAAGTGGCGGAAAAGGCCGTTTTTATACCAATCAAACGAGGAGCCGGGGCCATTACTACGCTTACCCGGGCCGATGGCCTGATTAGGATTCCGGAAGAATCCGAGGGAGTCCTTGCCGGCGAGGAAATGGAAGTGGAACTCCTGCGTCCAGAAAGACGATTGGACAATACCATTTTAATCGTAGGGAGCCACGATCTTGCCTTGGAGCTCTTGGCCAACTTTCTCCACCAAAAGGCCCCTTTTTATGACCTCTCCTTTGCCCATGTAGGTAGTCTCTCTGGACTGATAGCGGTACGCGAAGGTTTGGCCCACCTGGCCGGCACCCACCTCTTTGACCCTGAAACCGGTGAATTTAACCTCCCTTATATTCAAAAACATCTTCCAAATAGCCCCGTTCGTCTGGTCCACTTTGCCTGGCGTAAACAGGGTTTCATTGTTGCCCGAGGGAATCCTAAAAAGATTCATCAGCTCAAGGATCTCACCCGAAAAGATGTCCGTTTTATAAACCGCCAACCCGGTTCTGGTACACGGGTCCTTTTGGATTATTATCTTAAAAAGCAAGGCCTTTCAGCGAGAGAAATTTCTGGATACGAAGTAGAGGAAACTACCCATGTCGGTGT
>CAZKEG010000267.1:0-1850 GCA_964551715.1 uncultured Thermodesulfobacteriota bacterium | reverse complement strand
TTTCGAGTTCCGAACGCTTTGCTTCCCAAAGGGAGAGCTCTTTGGTGGCCTTGGCCAAAGACCTTTGGGCCTTTTTGAAGGCCTCTTCGGCTTTGGAGAGTCTTTCAAGAAGGCGTTTTTTATCTTCCTGGTATTCTTGCCATTTTTCCTCATAAGGACGAACCTTTTCGGCTCTTTCCGCTTGGCTCAGACGTTCCTTTAGCTGTTCTATAGCCGGGCCTTGTTTAAGGAGCTTCTCCAGGGCCTCCTTGGCGGCTTTATATTCGGTGAAAAGAGCCGCTGTCTCTCGGGCCTTTATGAGTTCCTTTTCTAGGGTCTCTTCATTTGTTTTTAAGGCCTCAATCCTTTTCAAAAGGGCCTTGCGCTTGGCTGAAAGGTCTTCTAAGCGAGAGAACAAGGCCCTTTCGTCTGCCACTTGGGCTGCGGCCAGAAGCCCTTTTCGACGCTCGGAAAGGGCCTCTAATTTTTGACTCAAGAGCCTTCGTCTCTCGATAAAGGCCTCTTCGATCTCGCGAAAGAAGGCGGTATGGAAAAGGATCTCCAGGATGTGCTGACGATCATCTCCCTTGGCCAAAAGAAATTCTCGAAAACGCCCCTGAGGGATGACAATCACCTGACGGAATTGTTCGGCCTTAAATCCCAGAAGTTCTTGAACCTTCTGATTGACGGTGGTGATCTTGTCTAGGAGAAGACCATCTCCCCGAAAAAGGACCTTTTTATCTATTCGTCCACCGGAGGTTAGCCGCAGGATACGGCGTACTTCATAAATATTTCCGGAAAGTTCGAAGACAAAGCGCACTTCTGTAGGAATGTTTTGAGGGGCAAAGTTTGAGCGCATATGCACATCGCTTCGTTCTCCCCCGCTGGTGGTCCCATAAAGGGCAAAACAGATGGCATCAAAAAGAGTAGTCTTTCCGGCTCCGGTGGGGCCAGCTATAAGAAAAAGACCTTCCTGGTAAAGGGGGCGAAAATCAACTTGTACTTTTTCGACATAGGGGCCGAAGGCCTGGAGTTCAAGAAGGATCGGTCGCATCGACTATCTTCAAACCCGATTTGGAAGGGGCCCTAAAGGCCCTTTTCTATTTTAGGCCCCTTTGACCTTTTCCGCCAAGTAATGGAGTAGTTCCTTAGGATGTTTTACCGGGCCTTCATGTTGGCCGATGATCTCTCCCAGATCTTTGTTATTAACTACGAGGCCTTTTAGGCGTTCAGAAAGGTCCTTTGGTTCAGCCGGCCAAGAAAGACCCTTGATACGGGCCAATACCTCTGCTGGCCAACCCACTCCAAGGACTTTGGCCCCTTCTTGTAGAGCAGTGGAGAAGAAGACCAGGGCATCCCGGCCTTCTTTGATCTCTTTGTAAGCTATCTTGGCCAAACCTCCGGCGGTGTGGGCCCTAGGGGTCTTTTCGTGGAGTTCTCCCTCGAGTTTTTTCAAGACCAATTCTGGCTCGGCTCGCAAGATGTTGCGCACCGTCTGTCTGGTGAGACCCAAAAAATCGGCGATGTCATCTTCGGTCTTAAAGGCCTCTTCGGCCAGGACGATAGCATAGGCTGCCTCCATAAGGCTGGTCACCCAAGTCAAATTCCGAAGTTCGATCAACCTTCGCGGCCCGCCCAATATTTCTAAAGCCTTTAGGAATACGCGGATGGCCATCCCGTCTACATCAAATTCTTTGATTTCTTCCGGTCCGATGACGATGGGCATATGGTCACCTCCTTTGAAGTTGATTTAGAGAACGGCTATCTAAACAATGAGTCTATTTTTGGATCTTTCCAGGGGATAAGAGAAAAATGTCATTGCACAGCGATTATGTCACCCCTTAACTGCACAGGGATCTTGTCACCCAAAA
>CAZKEG010000266.1:0-1852 GCA_964551715.1 uncultured Thermodesulfobacteriota bacterium | reverse complement strand
GTAGCCAACTCAACAGGGATATAAAACCAATGTCTGGGGCTTATAAGACCGCAGATCTTTAAAATGAGAAGGAGGTGGATCAGGGCCGAGACAAGAATAAATCCCCAAAGGAGATAATTAGGTCTCTTCTCTTCGGCGATCATCTATGGTTGTTCGGTGGCCAGGAACAGTTTTTGGGCCCCGGCGGCCCGGGCGATATCCATGGCTCGAACCGCTCGATTCAAGATCACCTCTCGGTCGGCCTTGATGACCACCACCCGATCGGGATGACTCGCTAAGGCCTCTTTAAGATGGGTCAGCAATTCTTTTGCTGAGACCTCCTTCTTGCCCAGGAAAAAATGCCCGGCCTTGTCTACGTAAATATTGATTGGTTCCTCCTGCTGAGGAGAGGCCTTTTGGGCCTGAGGAAGTTTTACGCTGATCCCTTCTTCAGCCAAGAAATTGGTCGTCAGCAAGAAATAAATAAGGAGAAGGAAGACGATATCAATCAGGGCCGTAAGAGGCCACTGTATTTCAGGTCTTTTCCGTCTCTTGACCTTAAGCATCTTTTCTTTCCTTCAAGGCCTTGAGCAAAATGACCGCCGCCTCTTCCATCTCCGCCTGCAAGGCGTCTATCTTTCCGTTTAAGTAAGAATAGGCCATGATCACCGGAATAGCCACCGAAAGCCCCACCGCCGTGGTCAACATGGCCTCCCAGATACCTCCGGCAAGGACCGAGGCATTTACCTTGCCTCCCAAGCGTTCGATGGCCATAAAGGCCTTGATCATCCCGATCACCGTGCCCAAGAGCCCGAGCAAAGGGGTAATATTGCCCATCAAGGCCAGGCTCCCAAGATAGCGAGAAAGACGGCGAACCTCCCTTTCAATGGCATGGGAAAGGACTGTCTCTACGGTTTCCCTGTCTCCATCACAGACGGAAAGCCCTTCGTCAAGCACGCGAGAAACGGCGCTTTCTTGTTTAGCGGCCAAGGCCCGGGCGGCCTCAAGATCTCCCCTGACCACTGCGCTGTAAACGCCTTCAACCAAAGAAGGATCTTTGAGACGGGCTTGTCTTAGACGAATCAGCCTTTCTAAAAAGATGGCCAAAGCAATGACCGAACAGGTAAAGATGGGGATGAGAAGAAGGCCCCCCTTGGCCAAAAGTCCAATCAAGGCGTGGTTACCTCCTCGACGAGATCCGGTTTTCCATCGCCGTCTACATCTCGTTTCAAAAGGACCAAGGTATTACCTCGGTATTCCTGCCATAGATCCGGCTTCCCATCATCGTTTAGATCGTGCACCAGTTCTTTGGTCCCGTTTGGGTGATAAAAGATTTTGATTTCCGGGTGGCCATCGTGATCGAGATCTTTCTCGTAGAGCACCGGCTTTTCGTCCCGGTAATGCCAAGTAATCACACCCTCCTTTTGATAACAGACGAGCTTTACCACTTCCCCCTTACGATTGTAAAAGAATTTCTTGGTTACCTTCCCCGAGGGTCGACGAACCTCAACCAGGCTTAGGTATCCATTTCGATAAAAGGCTACCTTTTCGAGGAATCCATCTCGGTCTTCGTCAAGTTCCAACCGGGATAAGGTTCGGCCTTGGTAGAATTCCCTCTTGTACAATCTACCCTTTTCAAAGTAAAGGATTTCGTTGAGTCTCCCGGCTTGATGGAGTTCCTTCTTGTCCGGTCGACCATCTTCATCTGGATCAAAGACCACCTCTTTCAACCTGCCTCGCAAAAAGGTAGAGATAATCTCCGGTTTCCCGTCCTCATTCCGGTCTAATAAGACCTGCTTTGGATGCCCTTGGTAATCATAGACGGTCTTCTTCTCGAAGAAGCCATCATGATCCAAGTCCTCAAGGAGAAAGA
>CAZKEG010000265.1:0-1886 GCA_964551715.1 uncultured Thermodesulfobacteriota bacterium | reverse complement strand
TAGATTGGTTTTACCCCTCTTCGTGTTCGAAGCACTACTCCACGAACTTCTCCGTTGACTTTAATGAAGGTAAAAGCCCCGCTTTTATCTGGAGGCATTTCAAATTGACCGATAAGGGGTTTTTTGGCCACACCTATGGTGGGAAGATTCAATTCTAGGCCGAGGTGAGAGGCAAGCCCCAAACGCCTTGGGTGTAGGATCCCTTGGCCGTCAACCAAAAGGATTTTCGGCTTTATGGAAAGTTTTTCAAAGGCTTCTTTGAGGACCGGGACCTCACGGAAGGATAAAAATCCCGGTACATAAGGGAAAGCGGTAGGAGAAACAGCGATAGCTTCGGCCACTTTGGTTAGATCTTCGATTTTGAGCACCACCATGACGCCATAGGAGAGTTTGTGTTTCAAGTCATAGGCTACATCTGCCCCGCCAACCAATGCCGGAAATCTTTTAAGAGGGGTCAGGCGAACCTTTGAGGCTAGATGTTTTTGAAGTTCTTTCAATTTTTCAAGATACATGGATCCTAAGAGGAAAACTTATTTAAAAAATCACATAATTAGCAAAGATCTTTTGTTTAACCAATCATATTACCCCTCAAAGATCACCTTTCCCTTCTGATCTCTATTGACACCAAAAATATCAACATCATACGAGCAAATAAGATTCTTATTTTAATGTTATTCAAAACGGGAGGTATATCATGAAAGTAGATGAAGAGAGATGGTCGAGGAGGAACTTTTTAAGTCTGATGGGCAAATGTGTTCTCGGGGCCGCTATTGGAACAGGATGGCTAAATTCAAAAGCTTTAGCCGCCACCGCAGAGTTGCCCTGGGTCGCGTGGCCAAAGCTTGATCCCAGCGAAATAGCAGAGCTGGCCTATTGGGGATATTACGGAGAATATGATGGTAAAGGTTGTGCCTACGGGGTCTTTAACGCCATCGTGACCAAATTAAACGAACAGGCGAGCTCTCCTATCCCCGAAGAGATGCTTACCTATGGCAAGGGAGGAATGATGGGCTTCGGGCACCTCTGTGGGGCCTTAAACGGAGGGTCAGCGGTCATAAATTTGGTGGCCGGTCTGACGCCCATTAAGGAAAATCTGGGCAATCTAAGTGCCTTGATCCAAGAACTTATGCTCTGGTACGCCCAGGCCGAACATCCCCTTTACAAGCCATCGAACCCGAAACTTGACGTTGACATCCCTTCCATCGTTCCCGGATCTGCCCTTTGTCATGTTTTCGTAAGCAAATGGTGCAAGGCTACCGGATACGGGGCCCATGATCCTGAACGACACGAATGCTGTGCCAGGCTTGCTGGAGAGGTGGCTAGTAAGACCGTGGAATTGTTGAACAAATACTTTGCCGGAGAATTCACTCCAGAATATGAGGTGCCGGAGTCGGTAAAGGTGTGTCTTAGCTGTCATGGAGAGGAAGGCCTTGATGACGCCAAGGCCAAAATGGATTGCCTGTTATGCCACAAAGGACATAAATGGCACGGTGCCAAACGATAAATAGCTTTGTGTTCTTTCGCGTTAATCAGGTCTTAGGTGACTTTGGTAGCCCAGGTCAAGGATCATTTGGTAATCGTGAGCTAGTTCTCGGCCCCTAGTAGTTAAATAATGACCAACCATGAGGGCATTGGCCGGGAGAAGGGCCAGGGCCTGAAGATCCCTCAAGTTGTACTCTCGACCTCCGCAAACTCGTATGGCTACCTGGGGCAACAAGAGCCGGAAGACGGTAAGGATGCGTAAGCACTGCATAGGGGTCAAAAAGTGTGCTCCTTCTAAGGGGGTACCCGGTATAGGATGGAGAAAGTTTATAGGCACCGAGTCTGGCTCAAGGGTTTGGAGGGCTTCAGCCAGTTCAAGGACGTGTTTCGGGGTTTCACCAAGG
>CAZKEG010000264.1:0-1906 GCA_964551715.1 uncultured Thermodesulfobacteriota bacterium | reverse complement strand
CATCAAAGATTCCGGAGAGATTCCGGAAGTGGCTTATTGGAACAGCCTTTATTATCTTGAGGAAGACCCTGAAGGGCCGAAACTTACCTTGACCCCTGAGGAAAAACGATTTCTAAAAAGGGCGGTCATTGCCCGTTATCTCTTCATCATTAAGCGTGACCTTACCTTTGAAAATATCGGCAAACCCTTTTACCGAGGTCTCACCAGGGCAGCCATTAATTGGAAGCGTCTCCGCAGTTTTTTAAAGAAAGAAGGGTTTTCTGCAGAAGCTCCAAGTCTTTTGATCTTGGAAGATCTGCGTCGATTTTTAAGACAAGCGGCTTCTCATCCAGAAAAAATTACCTTAAGTTTGGAAGAGATCAGAAATTTCCTCAAGGATTTGTATTTTCCACCGGAAACTTTTTTAAGAGCTTGGTACTTGCCCTTTCTGCCCAAAGGGGTACAAGCCAAGTCAAAAGATCGAAGTGAAGAAAACACAAAAGGTAACGATAAGACTGGCAGAAACTCCCAAAAAAGGAGGCTACCATGAGAGTTTTTCACCTATCCTTTGTCCTTTTGACCGCCTTTTTCCTCCTTTGTTCGGTATCTTGCGTCTCTTCCGGGGTGGAGACCAAGGTCGAGACCACCGGTCCCACGCCCCAAGAAGTTTTGACTTACAAGGGCCCAAAGGCACGCATTGCCGTGGCCAGTTTTAAATGTAAGGCGGCCAAGTGCACCGGGTCCATAGGAGAAGGGTTGGCCGATATGTTGGCCACCGCCCTCTTCCGGACCGGTAGATTTATTGTCCTTGAACGGGGCGAAGGGCTTAGGGCCATTCAGGAAGAATTAGCCCTGGGGCAATCAGGCTATGTCCGGCAGGGAGCCGCTCCCCAGATAGGACAGATGGAAGGAGCCGATATCTTGGTCATCGGCGCGATTACCGCCTTTGAACCAGAGGCCTCTGGTATTGGAGGCGGTGGCGTGGTGGTGCCCTTCAAGGTACCCCTCATTGGTGGGGTCAAGTTGGGTAAAAAGGAGGCTTATATTGCCGCTGATATCAGATTGGTCGATGTCCGTACTGGCCGAGTGATCAACGCCACCCACGTCGAGGGCAAGGCCAGTTCTTGGAAAGTCGGCGGCCTGATGGGCGGAGTCTTTGGTGACATAGGACTAGGCGGCGGTCTAGGGGTATACAAAAACACACCCATGGAAAAGGCCGTTCGGGTCATGCTGAACAACGCCGTTCAGGCCATTGCCCAAATGGTTCCAGAAAATTACTACCGTTGGGGCGAGGGTGGGCAAGCGCAGTCAACGGTTCAGTCCGGGCCTGGCGAGATCGTAGGGAGCAAACCTACCTATGGCGGCATCGTGGGCGGAACCGAGCGCTTTGTCCCGGGCCAGAAGGTCCTCTTTGAGGAAAATTTCTCTGAATATCAGATAGGCCAGATACCAAATCGATTACATATCATCCGAGGGCAAGTGGAGGTGGCAGGCTTTAGTGGACGAAAATGGTT
This sequence comes from uncultured Thermodesulfobacteriota bacterium, assembly GCA_964551715.1. GTDB lineage: Bacteria > Desulfobacterota > Thermodesulfobacteria > Thermodesulfobacteriales > Thermodesulfatatoraceae > CAZKEG01. The sequence goes on along the minus strand of CAZKEG010000264.1, from coordinate 413 downwards.
GCGTGCCCTTTCTGGAAAGGTGGTGGCGGTAAAAAAGATCAAACTGCCTGCCAACTTTGCCGTGGAATGGGACATTTATTTCAGTGGTTCCTATTTTGGAATGGGACATGCTGTATTCCTGGGGGCTGACCGTGATCCCAATTCGGCAGACGTGCTTCATTGGGCCTCGGATTGGGAGTATCCTCGCTGGAGTGGCAAGCCGATCAATACGGTAAAGATCCACGCCGGTGAGATCCACCACTTTGTCATCCAACAAAAAGACGGCATGATCAAGATCTATGTGGATGGTCAGCGTATCTATCAGGAGCCTATAGGCGGAGGGATAGTAGGGGCCAGTCTTCCCAACCGGGATCAAGTGACCTTTGGCATGTGGGGCGAAAATCCCTCGGAACACAAAGAGATCTTAATTTCGA
>CAZKEG010000263.1:0-1927 GCA_964551715.1 uncultured Thermodesulfobacteriota bacterium | reverse complement strand
AACCCTTGGGACACTTCTCTGCCCTTTCCGGAAGCGTGGCTCTGGCCCTGATGATGATTCCAGTGGTCGTCCGCACCACCGAAGAAGTCTTGAGATTAGTCCCGGATATTTTACGAGAGGCCTCTCTGGCCTTGGGGGTGCCCTATTGGCGGACGGTGCTCAAGGTCGTCCTCCCCACCGGCATGGTAGGGGTAAGCACTGGGGTCCTCATCGCCGTGGCCCGCATTGCCGGAGAGACCGCCCCCTTGCTCTTTACCGCCTTTGGGAACCAGTTCATGAGCCTCAACCCCCTAGAACCCATGAACGCGCTTCCCTTGGTCATCTTCAACTACGCCACCAGCCCTTACGAAGATTGGTGGCGTCAGGCCTGGGGAGCCTCTTTGGTCTTGGTCTTGATGGTCTTGGCCCTTAACGTGCTTTCTCGAATCTTGGCCCGTCGTATCGCTGGAGAGAAATAGATGAAAGCTTATCCCATTTTCAGAACCGAAGATTTGTGTGCCTTCTATGGAGATTTCATGGCCATCAAACACGTCACCGTCTCCATTCCCGAACATCAAGTAACCGCGGTCATGGGGCCTTCTGGCTGTGGCAAGACCACTTTCATCCGCTGCCTTAATCGACTCCACGAACTGACCCCTGGAGCCAAGATCACCGGCAAGATCTTCCTGCGCGAAGAAGATATCCTGCGCCTTGATCCCATCGTGGTTCGGCGGAGGGTAGGCATGGTCTTTCAGCGCCCCAACCCTTTTCCCACCATGACCATCTACGAAAACGTCCTGGCTGGCTACAAGCTCTTGGGCATCCGCCTCAAAAAAGAAGAAGCCGACCAGATCGTGGAAGACGCCCTCAAAAAGGCCGCCCTTTGGGACGAAGTCAAAGATGTCCTCCATCGCCGGGGCACTTTTCTTTCTGGAGGACAGCAGCAACGCCTCTGCATCGCCCGGGCCTTGGCCGTAAACCCGGAAGTCCTCTTGATGGATGAACCTACCTCTGCCCTTGACCCAAAAGCGACTCTTCAGATAGAGAATTTGATAGTTGAATTAAAAAACACGGTAACTATCGTTATAGTTACCCATAATATGCCACAAGCAGGAAGAATCTCTGATTATACGGCTTTTTTCTACTTGGGAGAGCTTATAGAGTTTGGTCCCACGGCGGAGGTCTTCACCAACCCTAAAGATCCGCGCACGGAAGAATATCTCACGGGAAAATTTAGCTAAGGGGGAAACATGAACGTCCTGCTACAAAGGGATCTGCAAGAGATAAAACGCTATCTCCTAGAAATGTCCCGCCTGGTAGTGGAATCTGTCCGCACCGCCGTCAAGGCCTTTGAAGAAAGAGACGTCGAGCTTGCCAAACGGGTCATTGCCCAGGACGAAAAGATAGACACCATTGAAAACGAGATCCTCCTCTTCTGTCTCAAGACCCTGGCCTTGCATCATCCTCTGGCCGGAGACCTCCGGTTCATCACTTCGGCCATGAGCATGATCCGCGATCTCGAAAGGCTGGGAGACCAGGCGGTAAACATCGCCGAACGGGTGTTAGACTTGGCCAAGGCCCCTCAAGTCTTCACCTGCCCGGTGGATCTCAAAGACATGGCCCAAGAGGCCTTGGGTATGCTCGATGGTGCCCTGGACGCCTTTGTTACCCACGATGCTGACAAGGCCTGCGAGATTTGTATGCGCGACGAAAAGGTAGACAATTACAAGAAGATCGTCATCGAAAGGGTCATCCAGTGTATGGAAAAACACCCCCGCATCATCCGCATCGGGGTGGATTACATCGTGGTGGCCCAAAATCTGGAACGAGTGGCGGATCTGGCCACCAACATCGCCGAGGAAGTAGTCTATTTGGTCGAGGGGCGCATCGTTAAGCACCAGGACATTTGCAAGGAAAGGGAAGTGGCTCCACAGGCGGCGACAGCCCC
>CAZKEG010000262.1:0-1930 GCA_964551715.1 uncultured Thermodesulfobacteriota bacterium | reverse complement strand
TGTTATGGTAGCAGGACTTACACAATAAAGCCTTCGGAAAACCCGGGGCGGTTCAGTAATAATCCAAGGTAGACTTGCTTGATCGTTGAAAGATTTATCTTTTCTCCCAGGTGGTTTTGGTAACTTGGCCGACTATGGCTGAGGCACCCGCGGTCAAGGTCACGCCTACACTTTGAACCAGTTTGGTGAGCCGCCCCTTAACCTTTCCTCAAGCCAGTTCTCGCAATTTAAGGAGGAGAGGGATGATGGGATGCTCTTCCCGATGATAACGCCAGGCTGGAAAAAGACCGTGGGCCAACCATGAATTTCACGAAAGTATTCTTCGATGGCCAAAAGAGCCGAAGTCTTGCCTGTGCCCCAATCTCCCTTGACAGCCACTAGTTTTCCACCGTGCCCATCAAGGCCTGATATCTCGCAAGCTAAAGATTCGAGGTGGGATATGATGATCTCAAGTGGACCAAGGACCTGCGGCGGAAACTCCTCGATTTGTTTCAGGGCCTCGGAATAAGAAAAGGGACAATCAATCCATAAATTTTTTAAAATATAAAGTTTTGGTCTAAACAACCGAATCCTTTACCTTGGTAGGCAATCGCAAGGGATGGGCTCTCTAATTTTGCTCTTGGCCGAACATGAGCCAGGAATAATAGGCCCTTCTTTGCTCATCGTCCTTAAACTTCAGCCATTCACACCCCACTAGCCCGTTGGTCACATGGCGGACCACCGCCTCGCCGGTAATTTCCTGCCCCTGATGAGTAAGCGTAACCTCCAGGCGGTCCCCTTCTTCAAACTGGATCCCGGCAGGCTCTTCAAAGGCCAAGCCGTTCATGCTGGCGTTGACCAACCGCCCGACATGGCCTTCGGGAAGATAAACCTCGCTTCCTTCAAGGACTACCCGGGTGTGCTGGCGCCGTTCCTTGACGATCATGATAACCCTCCTCTCCCTACACTTTTCGGAGTCCGGCGCCAATCCTAAAGGACCAGAAAAAGGGTATGCCCTCATAGAAAAACTTGCTGGTCACCAGTTCCACGCCCCCTTCAAGGGCCTCCTCAAAGGCCTTGGCAAATAGAGGATCAATGGTCCTAGCCGGTTCAAAACGCGCGGTCTCTGGCCGAAAGATAAAAAAACCAGACTGCGGCCCAAAAGCCTTGCCGGCGTAGAAAAAGGAGTTCTCGCATGTGTTTGGTCCCTCGGGTGGTAGGAGCATCAGGAAATAGAGCTACCTCCCCTTGGGCTAAGGTACAGCCCTTGATTTCTACATAGATCCGCCCGCCGGCCTCGGTCTCCAGGAAAAAATCAAGGCGTCCGCCATTGATCACCGGCTCTGGAGTCAAGGCCTTAAGGGGCCCAAAGGGCGAAAGAAGCGGATCTTTTAAAATCTTTTTCGCCAGTCGCCGATGATAACCCGAATTGGTAAAGACCCAGTGATCTTCTACTCTACCGGCCAGGAGCGACCAGTTAGTTCGGCGACGGGGATTAACCGCCCGTTTGAGAAGCACTTCGTTCCCCGGGAACAAGATCTGAGGGAGCCTGCCAGGATCGTGTACGTGGACTTCAGCTAGCTATTTCACCTAAAGAGAGCTTCACCCGAGCCAGAAAGCGATTGGGACGTTCCAGAAAGAAACCTTTATCATCAGCAGGAACTTCCAGGACCGGGACCATCTCAAGCTTTTTATCTCTGGCCTTTCCCATTAAGCCCCTGAGGCAGACTCTTGGGTGCCCTTTCTCTCCGAGAGTTTCTGCCGCAGGCGCGAAAGGGCCCTCTCGGCCAAGGCCCTTACCGCCGGATCAGGGGAAGAAAGAAGCTTTCGAAGATGTTCTTCAGCGCGATATTCTTGCAAGAGTTCAGGATAGACCTCTACCAATCGCAATACGCCCCTTAAGTCCTCCCGTTGGATCGGCGTGAATTCCAGATAGTTGCCATCTTCCCAG
>CAZKEG010000261.1:0-1936 GCA_964551715.1 uncultured Thermodesulfobacteriota bacterium | reverse complement strand
CCCCTTGACCTGCCGCTTCGTTATGCTCGTCTGAAACCGAAAGTCAAACTCACTAATCCTCTTCTCCGTTGGGAACCCTGCCTTACGCCGGTTTAGCTCTACACGCTTCCGGTTCCTCACCGCTTCTTCGTGCTCCACCAGCATCTCGGCAAACTCAAGATAGGAAACCTCGTTTTCTTCTGCCTGCCGCAAAAGCTCCCCAAGACCCTCTGCTATGCTGTTGAATCGAAGGGCCCTATATTTGTGCCCTACCTCCTCAATGGATCTCACGGCCTACCTCCTCTAACAACGCCCTATAGCGCGAAAGGCTCGGGGCCTTGCCTCCCCTTACCGGAGGATCGGCCTCAAGGGCCTTGGTCCCTCTTTGGTAGGCCTCTACATACTCGTAGATAAGACCCGTAGTAAGCCGCTTGCACGCACAAAGACTCTTGATAAGCTCCTCAGGTAAGCCTCCCCGCTTGAGCAGTTTCAAAAGCCCTACCAACTGGTCCCGATAGATCCGCGGGGAGCTCTCCTTCAAAAGCAGGCATATCTTCTCCCCCGCTCTGCCCAAATGTCCCTTTACCTCAGCCTCATACTCTGAGATCTCCTTTTCTCGATCCCGGTAGTGGTTGGTATTTTTGATCACCAGGCCTCGGCCAGGGCTTATCCGATGACGCGCTATCTCCTGACCGCTCTCAAGATCCGAGATCACCAAAAAGCCTTTTTCCTCTCTCACCCCTACCCGCGTCCTCTGATAAGGGAGCGGCACCGAGTAGCGGTTCGCCTGCCAGGCAATAAGCCCCGTCCGATCCGCCTTCCGCGTCTCCTGCCCCTCTAAGGACTTGAGATAGGCCGGTGTAAAATACGGCCTCATGTGCCGGCGTTCTTCTTCCTCGTAATGCTTGCGCGGCACCTTGCTCGTGGTTCCGTGAACCCTGCCGTTGGCCTTCTTGAGCCAGTCCTCCAAATAGCCCTCAAGATCCTTCCAGTCCGCAAAACTCTCCCCGTAGAGGGCATTTTGTTTGACGTACTTCACCCCGGCTTCCACCTTGCCCTTGCTCTCCGGGTCGTAGCCTTCACACGCCCTGATCTGAAAACCAGCCGCCGTAGCAAAGGCCAAAAACCTCTCGTTTACCTCAATCTCTCTAAACCTCTCCGAAAGCACCACCAGCTTGGTCTGGTCGTAAACACACTCTTCCGGCAAACCACCAAAATACCGGAAGGCCCGGTCGTGCATGCGGATGAACCTCTCCGTGTTCACTGGTTTGTCGGAGACGGCCACGTACATCAGCCTGGAGTAGGACAGCACGAAGACTACAAAGTAGACCGTCGTCTCGCGGCCACCGATCAAAACACCCCGCATCTCGCCTCCGTCCACCTGACACTGCACCCCGGGCTCCATGTCCAGTACCGGCTCGTAGTAGCGTTTCTGTTTAAGGGGTACACTCTGGCGAAGATCCTTTACATAGCGCCTCACCGTACGGATGGAAACCGAAAGCTCAGGGTGTTTTTCAAGGAGATTCTGGCGAACCTTGACCGCCGAAAGACCGGGATAGGTCTTGAGCAAATGGACAATATAGGTCCGGTGTACGTCAAGGATCTTAGTCCGCGAGGGCTCGGATTTTTTCTTCTGGATGGTCTCTTCGTCCATGGCCAAATACTTGCGGACGGTGTTACGGGAAATCTTGAGTTTTCTAGCGATAGCTCTAATGGATAAGCCTTTGCCCTGGTTGTAGAGGGCCTTGATTTTGTGAATCACGATCCACTCCTTCAATAGAAACCTCCCGCGTGAGATGTGAAAATCTAGGCGGGAGTCTACGGCCTAAAGGCCTATTGGTCATCAGGGGTGGGTCAAAAATCTTGACCGCTACTGGGTCATTTTAATTGGCCATTAACAGTAAGTCGAGTTTTTCTTTGATAAGGTCTTTAACGTCTTGGAGGCTTTCTTCGGAGA
>CAZKEG010000260.1:0-2001 GCA_964551715.1 uncultured Thermodesulfobacteriota bacterium | reverse complement strand
TCTTTATACCCCAGGTCTGGTGCCCTTTCTCCTCTTTCTTATCCGGGACTTAAGGAATTTCAAATCCTGAAGATTATCAGTGATCAATTTTTGTGATATTACCTACCCATGCGCTTAGCCTTGATAGCCATGCCCTGGCCGCTCTTTAATCGGCCTTCGGTCCAGCTCGGTGTGCTTAAGGGTTATCTCTACCGGGCTTGGCCGGAACTCCAAGTCCAGAACTTTCACCCTTATCTTCGGGTGGCCCTGGCCTTGGGCTATGAACTCTATCATGAACTATCAGAGACCCAATGGTTGGCCGAAGCCCTTAGCGCTGCCTTACTCTTTCCGGAAAAAAGCCCTTCCATCAAGGAATTTGTCCTAAAACAAGGTCGTAAGCGCGGACTAAAGTTTGATTTTGAAAAGACGGTCGCCGCAATAGAAAAGACTCTTACCACCTATCTATCCCGAATCTCTTGGTCTGAGTTTAGAGCGGTAGGTTTTAGCGTGTGTCTAAACCAATTAATGAGCTCACTCTGGGCAGCGGCCTGGCTCAAGAAAAGGTATCCCGATCTCCCGATTATCTTTGGCGGTTCGGGTTGTGCGGCGGAGATGGGAAAGAGTCTGCTCAAGACCTTTTCCTTTATCGACTTTGTCATCAATGGCGAAGGGGAAAGGCCCCTTTATGAACTCTTGAAATTTTTGGCAGGCCAAGGGCCTTTTCCGGAAAGAGGGCTCTTTTATCGGCAAGGAGAACAAGTCTTAGGGGGAGGACACGCCCAATTACCAGGAGAAGCCCTCCCCTCCCCTATCTATGAAGATTATCTACGGGAAGTAGCTGGCCTCCCTCCGGAAAGGCGCTTTTTCCCCCTTATTCCTTTGGAGGCCTCGCGGGGATGTTGGTGGCTCAAGTGCCGTTTTTGTAATCTAAATCTCCAGTGGGAAGGTTATCGTCGCAAACCCCTGGCTCAGGTCATCAACGAAGTCCGTGCTCACGCCAGGGCCGGCTTGCTTGACTTTGCCTTCATGGACAACTGCCTCCCGATCAAAGATGCCCTCTCCCTGTTCAAAACCTTGGCCGAGGACCAAATCGACTACCGCTTCTTTGCGGAGTTGCGGGCCGTCTATCGAAGAGAAGACTATGCCCTTCTGCGCCGCGGAGGGCTTACCTGGGTCCAGATCGGGATCGAGGCCTTGAGCACTTCACTCTTAAAGCGCATCAACAAGGGGACTACGGCCATAGATAACATCGCGGCCATGCGCCATTGTGAAGAACAAGGCCTCATCCTTGAGGCCAATCTCATCATGCATTTTCCAGGAAGCACGGAAAAAGAAGTAGAAGAAACCCTAAAGGCCTTAGATTATGTCTTCCCCTTTAGACCGCTCTCACCGGTTTCTTTTTGGTTGGGCTACGGGAGCCCGGTCTTTCGAGAACCAAAAAAATTCGGCCTAAAGGCCGTCTATCCCCACCCCTTCTATCGCTATTTCTTGCCTGAAGAGGTCTTTAAAAGCCTAGTCCACCTGGCTTGGAGTTACCGTGGGGATCGAGGTTATCAACAAAAGATCTGGAAGCCGGTAGAGGCCAAGGTCCGTCGCTGGCAGGAAACTTATCAGCGCCTTAAAAAAGAAAAAGGCCCGCTCCTTTCCTATCGAGACGGAGGTCAATTTCTCCTCATCCGCCAGGTACTACCCGGAGGACAAGTCCTTCATCATCGTCTGCCTAAGGCCTCACGAGAGATCTATCTCTTCATCACCGATCCGAAATCCCTGGAAGAGATTTCAGCCCGTTTTCCCCGCTTACCGAGGGACAAGATAGAAGGCTTTTTAAATGACTTGGTGGCCAAAAGACTTGTCTTTCGAGAGGGAAAACGCTTCTTGGCCCTGGCTATAAAGAAAAGAATCGAAACTTAAATTTCTCACCAAATATAGTAATGATCGCCTTTTAAGATTTCCTCCTTTTGAGCTTCAGAAATATAAGCAGAGCGGCCATTTCCATTACAGTGACAAACAAAACCAAATAGC
>CAZKEG010000259.1:0-2026 GCA_964551715.1 uncultured Thermodesulfobacteriota bacterium | reverse complement strand
TCTCGACCCCGAAAGATGTGTAGGCTGTCAATTGTGTATGTTTGCCTGCCAGAGGAGACTCGGTTTGGGAGGTACCTCTCGAGCCGCTATTTTCCCCAAATCAAGGGGGGGCCTCAGTCGGGGGCTAATGGTCATTGTCTGCCGTGGTTGCGAAGATCCTTCCTGTGCTGCTGTCTGCCCGACAGAGGCCTTAAAGCCTCGCAAAGGAGGCGGGGTCATCTTTTTGCCCCATCGCTGTATAGGCTGTGGTTTCTGTCAAGAGGCCTGTCCCCTAGGGGCCATCTTTTGGGATGAAGAAAGTAACAAACCCGTAGTGTGTATCCATTGCGGTATCTGTGCCCAGTATTGTTCCCATGGGGTGCTTGCCTTCGAAAAGGAGGATAAGTGATGCTTGCTCAAGATCCCTTGAAAAATGTCCTCTACATCGATCTTTCCAAGCGCAAGTCTTGGATAGAAGAGCGTCCTGACCTCTTTGAAAAATGGCTCGGCGGTGTTGGCGTTGGGGCTGCTTTGTTGGAAGAGGAATGTCCTGAAGGGGTAGAACCCTTCTCCCCCGAAGCACCCATCATCTTGGCGGTGGGGCCAATGGTGGGGTTTTATCCCATGGCCTCAAAAACCGCGGCTCTATTTAAGTCTCCCCATATCGGAAACCTTGGTGAGAGCCATGCCGGTGGGCGTAGTGCGGTAAGCATTCGTTTGGCAGGATTAGGGGCCATCGTCATAAAAGGAGCCAGCGACATCCCCATTGCCGTAAATATTAGCGAAAACAAGGTTTCTTTTATCGACGCCCGAGCCCTTTGGGGCCTTGGAGTCGGAGAAACCGGGCGTATCCTCCGGGAAAAGACCGGAAAACCCGGGGCAAGGAGCATCTTTCGGATCGGTCTGGCTGGAGAAAATCTCTCTACCTTTGCCTGTGTGGTCACTGAGACCTATCGTCATTTTGGACGTTTGGGCCTTGGAGCCGTCTTTGGGAGCAAGAAACTCAAGGCCTTGATTATCACCGGGCATAAAAGTCTTCCGGTAGCGGATAAAAAGGCCTATCGCGAATGCTATGACAAGATCTTGAAACAGATCCTTGAGACGGATTCGCTTAAGAAATACCACGATTTAGGCACAGCGGTTAATGTCCTAAGTCTCAATCGCAAACGTTCGTTACCTACCAAAAATCTCACGCAAGCCTGGTTTGAAGAGGCGGAAAAGATTTCAGGAGAATACTTTGCTGAGCATCTCCTTGGCCGAAGACTGGCCTGTGCCCATTGTCCGGTGGCCTGCATCCATCTGGCGGCCCTACGTATTCCCTACGAAGACGAACCCTACTTTTATAAAACAACTTTTATCTCCTATGATTATGAACTGATTTACTCCCTGGGTTCTATGTTAGGTGTGGGCCAGGCCGAGGGGATCTTGAAGATCCTGGCCAAAGTAGATGATCTGGGGCTTGATGCCATCAGCGCTGGGGTGGTATTGGCCTGGGTCATCGAGGCCTTTGAAAAGGGCCTTATCACCACTAAGGAAACTCAGGGACTTACTCCCACCTGGGGGGCGGTAGAGGTCTATCTCGAGATGTTGGAACACCTGGCCCGGCAAAGTAACGAGTTTTATCAAACGTTGGCCAAAGGGGTAGATCATGCCTCTCAAAAATACGGAGGAGAAGACTTTGCCTTGGCCTTTGGCAAAAACGAAATGCCCGGGTATCACACGGGCTACGGGTGTCACTTGGGCTTTCTGACCGGGGCTAGGCACAGTCACTTGGATTCTGCCGGCTACAGCTATGACCAAAAATTAAATGTCCCCGAACTTGGGCCGGAAAAATTGGCAGAGCTTTTGTTTGAAGAAGAAGCCTACCGTCAAGTCCTTTCTTCCATCATTATTTGCTTCTTCGCCCGAAGTATCTATAAATATGAAGTGATCTCTGAGGCCTTGAAGGCCATTGGCTATGACTTTTCTCCAGAAGAACTAAAAGCCTTAGGCCAAAAGATCTTACGGCGGAAATATCACTTCAAATTGAGAGAGGGTTTTTCCTTTG
>CAZKEG010000258.1:252-2029 GCA_964551715.1 uncultured Thermodesulfobacteriota bacterium | reverse complement strand
GTCTATATGATTAATCTTTTGCCACCGGAAGAAAAAGAAATTCTTTTAAAAGAAGAAGTTTAACTTAGTAAGCTATTTTTATGCCGCTTAGCCCTGAATTTTTTAAAGAGGCTCCAGAGGCCCCGGGGGTCTATCTCTTCAAGAGCGAAAAGGGCGAAATCTTATACGTAGGCAAGGCCAAAAACTTAAAAAAGCGCCTTTCCAATTATCTACGCCAAGATCTTTCACAAACACCGAAGATCAGGGCCCTTCTGGCCAAAGCCGCTCAAGTAGAGATCATTGTGGCCAGAAGTGAAAAAGAAGCCCTTCTTCTTGAGGCCAATCTCATCAAGAAACATCGTCCTCGGTATAACGTTATCCTTCGTGATGATAAGGCCTATCCCTTGCTGCGGATCTCACTCCATGAAAAATTCCCCGGAATCAAGGTAGTGAGACGCCGACGCAAGGACAAGGCCCTTTATTTTGGCCCTTACCCCTCAGCCGGGGCGGTAAAAGAGACCTTGCGCTTTCTGGGGCGTATTTTCCCTTTGAGGCGTTGTTCTACGGCTGAATTTAGACGGCGGGAAAGGCCTTGTCTTTATTACCAGATCGGGCGCTGCCCAGCCCCTTGTGTGGGAAAGATCTCCGAGGAGGAATATCGCCAGATAGTCAACGGGGCTATTATGTTTTTGCGTGGCAAGGCTGGTCCTTTACTCAAGAAGCTTCAGGCTGAAATGGAGGCCTGTGCCGAAAGGCTTGAATTTGAACGGGCAGCAGTCTTACGTGATCGAATCCGGGCGATAGAAAAGACCTTAGAGGCTCAGGTGGTAGCACTTTCTGAAGAACGAGATCTGGACGTCTTTGCCGTTGCACGGCAAGGTGAGAAGATCTCTGGATGCGTCCTCTTTGTGAGAAGCGGGGCCTTAATCGGCAAAAAAAACTTTCATCTAACCCGGGTTGACCTCGATGAGCCATCCCTTTTCTCCTTACTTTTGAGACAATTTTACGACGAGGGGAAATATATCCCTGATGAAATTTTGCTTCCCAAGGAGCCAGAAGACCAAGAGTTCCTATCCGAGTGGCTCAGTGAGTTGGCTGGCAAGAAAGTGGAGATCCGGGTGCCAAAGCGTGGGGCCAGGCGAAGCCTTATGGAAATGGCCAAGAAAAACGCCCTCGAGGCCTTGGCTGCCCGCCTCAAAGGTGAGCGCCCCTACGAGGAGCTGGCCGAAGAGATGGCCGCCTACCTTCGCCTGCCCAGAATTCCCCATCGAGTAGAAGGAGTAGATATCTCCAATATTCAAGGAGAAATCCCGGTAGGAGTAACAGTCTCTTTTCTTGACGGATCACCGGATAAAAAGGCCTATCGGCGATACCATATCAAGGGAGTTTCTCAACCCAATGACTATGCCATGATGTTTGAGGTTTTGGAGCGCAGGCTTACCCGCGGGGTGGAAGAGGATAATCTGCCGGATCTCCTGGTCATCGACGGTGGTAAAGGGCAATTGCAGATAGCCCTTACCGTCTTAGAGGAACTTGGGCTTAAAGGAGAAATAGGAGTATGTGCCATTGCCAAGGAGCGCGAAAAAGAAGGGGACAAAATCTACATTCCCGGGCGCAAGAATCCGTTGAATCTGGCCAGACATAACGAGATTTTGCGTTTTTTACAGCGGGTTCGGGATGAGGCCCACCGCTTTGCCATTACCTTTCACCGGAAGACTCGTTCAAAAAAGGCCTTGGTCTCTTCTCTTGACCAAATCCCAGGAGTGGGGCCTAAGAGACGCCAGACCTTGTTGAGGCA
>CAZKEG010000258.1:0-242 GCA_964551715.1 uncultured Thermodesulfobacteriota bacterium | reverse complement strand
GTAGAGGAGATTGCTCGTCTCCCAGGCCTTAACCGCAAAGTAGCCCAAGAGATCAAAAGATATCTCTCCAAAGAGGGAAAGGTTAAGGCTTTGGAGTAATCATAGAGAGATCAAGAGGAAGTAGTCGGGTATAACGACCTAAAGAAATCTTAATCATGAGTTGCCTCATTTCTTCGGGGAGTTGGCCGGGCACCCACTCTGGCATACAATCCTCCCTAAAAATTTTATTAAAACAAAGAAAA
>CAZKEG010000257.1:0-2053 GCA_964551715.1 uncultured Thermodesulfobacteriota bacterium | reverse complement strand
GGTGTCTCTAGTATATTTCCCTCTTAGATTAAATAATAAGCGTTCTGATTTTTGATGATTAAGACCCAATATATAGGTATATTCTTCGGTATTTAAATTTGTTTCATCCATATAACGAAGAAAATTTACTTGTGCTGTAGCACCAATTTTTGTCCTCTCGGTATTAAGATTCGTTATTATTTTAGGTTGAAAATAGGTAACAAAATCTCCTTTTTCTCCCCTCCAGTAAAGATAGATGTTGTCATCATAACTTTCTTTTAAAGAAAGAGAAGGAACAATAGTATATTGCCCTCCATACAAGGGAACTGAAAAATGAAGGTAAATAATTATAACAATTATCCAAAAGTTTTGTCTATTACAGATTATACATCTCCTATAAAGCCATAAGTTAAATTTATTATTCCGTAAGATCCGTTCCCATTTTGTTCTAGAAAAATAGGAACAGATCCCCTTCGTTATGAACCATAAAAGAAGAGGGGTTCCACTAATTTTACCCCCCCTTTCTCAACCACCTCTAAGGCTTTATCAAGTAAGTCATCGGGTACCTTGAAGACGAGAATGGCCTTGTCCTTCCCGCCCACAAAGGCATAGGTGTAGTCGATGTTGATGTCAGCATCAGCCAAAAGCCTCACTACCTGGTAAAAACCACCGGGTCTATCCGGAACTTCTACAGCAAAGACCTCTTGTTCCTTGACCGTAAAGCCAGAAGAGGAGAGCACACTTCGGGCCTTTTCGGGGTTGTCTACCACCAGACGAAGGATGCCGAATTCGGCACTTTCCGCCAGAGCCAGGGCACGAATATTGACATTGGCCTCGGCCAATACCTGAGTAACCTCCCGCAAGCGACCTTTGCGATTCTCAAGGAATATAGAAAGCTGCTTGATTCCATATTTGGCACGCATCTTGGCCTCCTTATTTAAGATTTTCTAATTCACGACGGTCTACCACCCGCTTGGCCTTACCCATAGACCGCTCAAGAGTCTTGGGTTCCACCAGCTTGACCCTGGCCCGTAAGAAAAGGGCATTGGCTAGTTCTTCTTCAAGCTTACGCTTTAGATTCTCTAAGGCCCCGATGTCACCGGTAAACACCCGTTCATCAACCTCTACCCAGACCTCCAGCACATCAAGCACACCCCTCTTGTCCAGCACGATGACGTAATTCGGGGTGAGTCCTTCGACCTGGGTGAGGACGTGTTCTACTTGAGAAGGAAAGACGTTGACACCGCTGACAATGAGCATATCGTCGCTGCGGCCCACTACGCGACCCATACGGATGACCGTGCGCCCGCACTTACACGGGGCCTTATAAAGGGTGGCGATATCCCTCGTTCGATATCGAATGAGTGGAAGCCCCTGTTTGGTCAGGGTGGTAAAGACTAGTTCTCCTTCCTCTCCTTCGGGCAGGACCTCCCCGGTCTCCGGGTTGATGACCTCTGGCAAGAAATGATCCTCAAAGATGTGAAGCTCATCATGTTCGCAACTGGCCGCCACCCCCGGGCCAATGATCTCTGAAAGGCCGTAACATTCAATATAGGTAATCCCCCAGACCTTGGCCACCGTCTCCCTTAGGCCCTTGGAGGTGGGTTCTGCCCCGAAGAACCCGGCCCGAAGCTTAAAGTCCTTCTGAGGATCTAGGCCATCTTCCTGGGCTACTTCCGCCAGATGCAAGGCATAGGAAGGGGTACAGCAGAGGACCGTGGCCCCAAAGTCCCTCATAAGCATGAGTTGTCGTTTGGTAAAGCCCACGCTGGAAGGCACCACCGCCGCCCCTAAGGCCTCGGCCCCATAGTGAAACCCAAGGCCCCCGGTAAAGAGTCCATAACCGTAGGCGTTGTGCACCACGTCTCCCGGGCCGACCTTGGCCATGGCAAAGGTCCGACACATGACCTCGGTCCAAACTTGCATATCATGGGCGGTATACCCCACCACCGTGGGCTTGCCCGTAGTCCCCGAAGAGGAATGGATACGAACGATTTGATCCAGCGGCACGGCAAAAAGGCCAAAGGGATAATGATCACGCAGGTCTCGTTTGACGGTAAAGGGTAGATTCTTT
>CAZKEG010000256.1:0-2075 GCA_964551715.1 uncultured Thermodesulfobacteriota bacterium | reverse complement strand
GGTAAGGGTCGACTTCGGCACTAATGGCCATCTTATACATCCGGCGGGAAAGTCCGACCGAGGCCTGAACGACATAGACCGAACCACCTACTTTACGGGTGGAAGCCCACTGCTTTCGGCCATTCTTAAAGACCCTCAACTTGTGCCCCAAATCTTGGAAGAGGATCTCCATCTGACCGTCTCCATCCACATCGGCAAAGGTGGCTCCCAAGATCCGAAAACCATTAGGTATCTTAACTTTCCCGTAATAAACAATCTTGTCTCCGGCGGGACGGATCTTGTAGACCGTGTAACCAAAGAACTTTTCCCGGTCATAGCTTTGCCCAAGAAGGGTCTCTTTCAGACCATCTCCGTTCAGATCAAAGAAGCCAAGGATCAAGTTTATATCCTTCACCCTGGTCTCTATCCCTTGGGGGGTAAAATGAAGGAGCCGGGAACGCAGTCCCTCTTTGTCTACATATATGTTAAGGGCTATCCACCCTCTTGGCCCCAAGGAAAAATTGATGATCTTTCCAAAACCTTTATAATCATAGCGCCAGGCCCCGGAAGCCCTGTATTTGGTCACGTAAAGGGCCTCTGGGGTAAGATAGACGATCTCCGGTTGACCGTCGCCGTCTAGATCTCCCATCTCTAGGTCGATGACCACCTGCGGGAGACGCCCAACCTTCCTGAAGACTGGGACCATCGGTTGCTGATAACGCAAAGTAGTATACGGATACGGCCCTCCGGGAGCAGGCGGCCTGGCCGAAGGCACGGCCTTAGGGGCTGGCCTAAGGGGCGAAAGATCATAGATCTTCAGAAGATCAAGGCCTTGATTGTAAACCTTCAACAGATTTTCTTGGACCAAAAAGACCAAATCAATCTCTTTTTGGGCCAAATAGTCTGGGGAAAGATCTGCAAAATGTAAATCTCTTACCCTTTGAAAGGATAAATCAGGTAGTTTGTCACGTACCAGGACCAGGACTTTATCAACCATAGTCTGGTCATCGCCTAACAGAAGGACCTTCAAATCAGCGTAACGCACCGCCGGGGCCCCTACCTTAAACGGCCCCTTTTGGCGCAAAATAGTTGCCGTGGCAAAATTTTCCTCTACTTTAGTGATCTCAATCTGCCCCACGGGTTCCTTGAGATAACCAATTACCTGTTTGGTTACCGGATGAATGATACTCTTTCCTTCTCTATAAACAGTAAAGATATCTCCGAAATGAACACCTTGAGCCCGGCCCTTATCTATAATGACCTCGTTCCCTTCCACATTGATGACCATGGCCTCTAGGGTGGAAAAATCGTGAAGAAGATTAGTTAACTCTTTGGCAAAGGCCGAGACAGAGATAAAAAATAAAAAAAGAGATATTAAACCGAGTTTAGCTAAACAAAACGAGGTGAAAAGTCGATCTTTATCTTGAGGGTTCTTTCTCATCATGTCTTCACCGTAACCCATTGGAGTTTAAGTGGCTTTTACCACAGAGAGGGGGAAAGGGCTAGTGTTAATTTTTTCTTGGGGGTTGTCTTCCGGCAATAAAGGTTCGACCAATGGGTCTAAATTTATTTATCGGAGGGCTTATTGACACCTTCCCCGTTGAGAGGCAATATCATAATTCAACATTTTTAGTTGGTGGCGATGGAAAATGGGAAAAGAATTTAGACCAATCAAACCAGCCTTACGCACCCAAAACATTGAGTATGCCGTCCGAGACATAGTCTTAGTAGCCCAGGAGGCCCGAGAAAAGGGGAAAAAGCTCCTCTTTCTAAATATCGGGGACCCTATTCAGTATGATTTCCAGACGCCCATGCCCCTGGTTGAGGCCACTTACCAGGCCATGTGCGAAAATCTGACCGGTTATTCGGCCTCAGAAGGGGTTGATGAGGCCATCGAGGCCATCCGTCAAGAAGCCCGTAATCACGGCATCGAACCAACGGACATCTTTATCACCACCGGGGCCAGTGAAGCCATAGATTTTGCCCTTACCGCCCTGGTAAACGAAGGAGAAAACGTCCTAGTACCCTTTCCGGGCTATCCCCTTTACACAGCCATCCTGGCCAAGCTCGGGGCTGAGGCCAATCCTTATTACCTT
>CAZKEG010000255.1:0-2081 GCA_964551715.1 uncultured Thermodesulfobacteriota bacterium | reverse complement strand
GGAGCCGGGGTGGCGGCGGCGCAAAAATATTTCTTGGAGAACAAGGAGGTCTAAATAATGAAGGTCCTTATCAGTGATCCTATCGCCAAAGAGGGTATCGATATCCTTAAGGAAGCCGGGCTTGAAGTCATCGAAAAGCCGGGGCTTCCTAAGGAAGAACTCCTGGAGGTTATCGAAGGTGTTGACGCCGTTATCATTCGCAGCGCAACCAAGGTGACTGCCGAGGTAATCGAAGCGGCCAAAAACCTCAAGGTGATTGCCCGCGCTGGGACCGGGCTTGACAATGTAGACATCGAGGCCGCCAATCGTCGGGGCATTGTAGTCATGAATTGTCCCGGGGGTAACACGGTTTCTGCTGCTGAACACACCATCTCCATGATGCTGGCCTTGGCCCGCAATATCCCTCAGGCCACGGCCTCCATGAAGGCTGGAAAATGGGAAAAGAAGAAGTTCATGGGTCGGGAGATTACCGGCAAGACCTTAGGGGTCATCGGTCTCGGGCGCATCGGTAGCGTAGTGGCGGATCGGGCCAAAGGGCTCAAGATGCGGGTCATTGCCTATGATCCCTATGTCAATCCCGAGCAAGCGGCTCGGATGGGTATCGAGATCATGTCCCTTGATGAACTCCTTCCCCAGGCCGACTTTGTCACCGTGCACGTTCCCCTCACTAAGGAGACCAGGGGGTTCATCAACAAAGAGGTCTTTGACAAGATGAAAGACGGGGCCATGTTCATCCATTGTGCCCGCGGAGGGATTGTGAACGAGGCCGATCTTTACGAGGTCCTAAAGTCCGGAAAATTAGCCGGGGCAGCCTTAGACGTCTTTGAGCAGGAGCCTCCTCCGGAAGGATATCCCTTACTCCAGTTGGACAACGTCATTTGTACCCCACACCTTGGGGCCTCGACGGTCGAGGCCCAAAAGAACGTGGCCCTGGCCATTGCTTCCCAGGTGGTAGACTTCTTGCTCCACGGGGTAGTACGCAATGCGGTCAATATGCCCTCGGTCTCTGCGGAGCAAATGGCGGTGCTTAAGCCCTTCCTTATTCTTGGGGAGAAACTTGGGGCCTTGCAGGCCCAACTGGCCGAAGGTCCTATCCAGGAGGTGCATATCGAATACCAAGGTGATGTGGCGGAGATGGATACCAAGCCCATCACCGTGGCCTTGCTTAAGGGGCTTTTGACCCCGGCCCTCCAGGAGGACGTGAACTACGTTAATGCCCCGATTCGGGCCCAGGAGCGTGGCATCAAGGTTACCGAATCTCGCACGAGCAGCACCGAAGACTTCATTAATCTGATCAAGGTGCTGGTGAAGTACCCCAAGGGTGAAAACGTGGTCGCTGGGACCATCTTCGGTAAGAAGGAACCCCGTATCGTCCAGATCAATGATTTCCGGTTGGATGCCGTACCTGAGGGGCACATGCTTTATATTATGAATGAGGATCGTCCGGGGGTGATCGGGAGTATCGGCATCACTATTGGTGAAGCCGGGGTAAATATTTCGCGAATGCACGTAGGCCAAGAACCCTCTAAGAAATGCAATATTATTCTCCTTTGCTTAGACTCTGAGCCCCCGGAAGAACTCCTTCAGAAGTTGGCCACCCTACCTCACGTCTTCTCTGTCAAGGCCTTAGAGCTCTGATCAAACATTTTAAATTTTTTGCTTTACAAACCGTTATAAAATTATGATCTTTAATAGGGCGGGTAGAAACACCCGCCTTATTTTTTAAATAGGTTTAGAGAGGTGGGGTATGAAATTGAGACGAATATTAATCCTTTTTTTGATTGTTTTGGTCTTTGGTTGTGGCTCTCCGGAGGAGAAGATCGCCAAACACATGGAACGAGGTTTGGCCTATGCCAAAGAAGGTAAACTTCGGGAGGCGGTCATCGAGTTCCGCAATGTCGTCCAACTCGATCCAAAACATCCCCAAGCTCATTACCAATTGGCTTTGATTTACCTGAAGGTTGGTGATTTTCGAAAGGCCCTTTCTGAGCTGCGAAAGACCGTAGACGTAGACCCGGAGAACCTGGAGGCGCGTATCAAACTTGCTTCGCTTTTGGTTGCCGCCCAACAGTATGAGGAGG
>CAZKEG010000254.1:0-2105 GCA_964551715.1 uncultured Thermodesulfobacteriota bacterium | reverse complement strand
TATTTGTTTTAAATATCTCTGTATTTCATTGAGAGAAAATATTTTGGTCAAAACCCAAGGTTCTTTTAGATTAAATAATGCCTTCTGAAAGATAAAAAAACGTTCTTTTTCTCTTGAAGGATCAGAAATAATTTCCAAAATATCTTTGGCTGTATAGTTATAATCCCCCCAAAAGGCCTCTTTAAAAATCGTCTCTGCTATTCTTTTAAGATTTTCTTCGTTTGGATCTTCTTTAAACGACATAGTCAGATTAATCTTCGGCCATTTTGGTAATTACTTCCCAGAGATTGATATTAGCCGGACATTCTTCAAGACACCGCCCGCAGCCAACGCAAAGGGGTTCACCATAAAGATCGAGGAAATATTTAAACTTATGCATAAAGCGATTGCGAAAACGGGCGGCTGGATGGCGACGGGGATTATGCCCTGAGGCATGTTGGGAGTACAGGGAAAACATACAGGCATCCCAGAGGCGCACCCTTACCCCTTCTTGCCCCACCACCTCGTCTTGAACATCAAAGCAATAACAAGTAGGGCAAAGGAAGGTGCAGGTCCCGCAATTAATGCAGGCAAAGGCTATTTCTTCCCAAAAAGGGGCCTTATAGATGGCAAGTAAGTCTTTTTCTTTGAGCTTTTCAAGGACAGGGGCCGGCTTAAACTGCCTCAAAAAGGACTCCTTTTTCTGATCAAGGAGGATCTCTTCTTCTTTTGTGGCCTCTTTGGCCGAAGAAAGGGCCACCAAGTCTTTTCCTTTTTCACTAAAGGTCTTTATCAAAAATCTCCCATCATCTTCGATTATCAAAATTTCAAGGCCTTGGCCGGAGAAAGGATCTACCCCCATGGCACCACAGAAACAATCCCTCCCCGGATGAGGACAGAGGTAACCAATAAGATAGGTCCTTTCTCGACGGGCCTTAAAGAATTCATCTCTTTCAAAGACTTTTTCTATGAGGCTAACCCCCTTGGCATCACAAGGCCTGACACCAAAGACCACTACCTCCTGGGTCAGCGGGGTGATCTTTTCCGGCAAGGCCGAGGGTACGGCCTGAAACCGAAGCATCTCTTCTCTGGCGGGGAGGAAGAATTCCTTGGCCGAAAGCTTGGTCTTGCCCTCTAAATAGGGCTCTTGGCCTTGATATGGCCCGAAACCATCGGGGGAGATAGGGACGAATAATTGGTACTTTTGGGCCAGTTTTTCCAACCAGCCAGTAAATTCTGTTTTAGAAAGTGCATAGAGCATAAGGGCCTCCGCGCTTAAATCTTGCCCTCTTGTCTTAAAATATGGGTGATCATGAAGTCTTCGGGATCATCCGGGGCGAAGTCTTGGAGCAACAAGGGTTTATCTGAATCAAGCCCAGCCTCATAGGAAAAGACGGTAAAGGCCTCTTTTTCGAGCTTCTTGGTCAAGAGCCGTAAGGGGATGTCCATGGGGCAGGCAGCTTCACAAGAGCCGCAATCCACACAACGACCAGCCAAATGATAGGCGCGCACCAAGTGGTAGAGGGCGGTATCGATCAAGTCTCTGGTCTTTCCGACCCATTGAGGCCGTGAGTCATCTACAAAACAAGTAGGGCAATAACATAAGGGACAGGCCTGCCGACAGGCATAACACCTCAGACACCGACTGAGGATCTCTTTCGTAAACCACTCCCATCGAGAAGGGACGTCTTTCTCTTCTATCTCCGAGACTAATTGATAGGGATCTTTCGAGATATTTTTCGGCTCGGCCTCAATAAGTACATCATAAAGCGGCGGGGTAGGGTGCCGACATTCTAGGCAGTTGGTCCTTAAAAGTTCATCACGTCTAATTTTTACTTTATTATCGCTAGTTATGATTAAAACTTCATCTTTAAAGTTATCTTCTACCAATTGAGGCGCCAAGCTCCTTACCTTAGATGTGTCAAGCATACCAGGGCAGGGCACGCCGACGATAAAGAGGTCTTCCCTCTTAAGTTGATCTTCTTGCAAAAGGACGTTCACCGCCCTTGCCGTACAACCATTGGCCAAAAGGGCCACCTTTTTACCCTTGAGCTTGTGTAGATAATTGGCCAGAGAGAGCACTCCGAAACTCGGCCAGACCAATCTCTCGACCTCTTCAGGCCGAG
>CAZKEG010000253.1:0-2116 GCA_964551715.1 uncultured Thermodesulfobacteriota bacterium | reverse complement strand
AGGGGTAAGCCCTTGGGAGAGTAAATTCTGAAGGTCATCGGGAGTGATTTTGCCTTGGGCAAGCAGCCCTCTTACCAAGGAGCCGGTGAGAGGAGGAATGACCTCTAGGACCAAGGCCTCATAAAAGATACTTTCCCTCCTTAATCCGGTGACCAAGGCCGTTTGTTCAAGATCTTCCGGTGGAATGACGAGCGGATTATCCTCCGGGGTCTTATCTTCGACCTTGGCCTTGGAAAGGAAGAGGCGAATCTCACCGGTATCCAGAATACTTCCGGGCCTTAAGATTCCCAAATAGACTTCTCTTTTCATAACCTTGCCCCCTCACGTGACGTTTTACCAAGTTCGTTAGATCGGTTATAATAAAGGCGCCAAAATTGATCTAGATTTTCGATACTTAGGCGCCGAAAATAGATAAAAATCAATAAATTATTACCGAATAAAAATCCAGAAAAATGGTAGATACTAAGGCTATGCAGGAGAAAGTTTTAGACAAAACAGTTACTCTACAACGCACCTTTGAAGACAATGCCTTGGCCCGTTGGCTGTACGGGGAGAAGGGCTCGCACTTAAAGACCATCGAGCGGGCCTTTCGGGTAAATATTCAGGTTCGCGGGAATGAGATGTACATCACCGGTGACCCGGTGGATACCGAGCTTGCCGACCGCACCTGTGAACAGCTCTATGGTCTTTTGAAACAGGGCTACACCCTTTACCCGAGCGATGTCGAGTTCGCCACGAGGATCATCAGCGAGAACCCCAGGGCCAATCTGAAAGACATCTTTTTGGAGACGGTCTTCGTCAGCTCTGGCCGAAAGGTCATTACTCCAAAGAGCATCAATCAAAAGCTTTACATCGATGCCATTCGTAACCATGATATCGTCTTCGGGGTTGGTCCGGCAGGTACGGGGAAGACCTATTTGGCCATGGCCATGGCTATTTCCTTCTTTATGCGTGGTGAGATCCAACGCATAGTCCTGGTCCGTCCGGCGGTAGAGGCCGGGGAAAAGTTGGGCTTCCTTCCCGGTGACCTAATTGAGAAGGTAAATCCTTATTTGAGGCCCCTTTATGATGCCCTCTATGATATGCTTCCCTTTGATAAGGCCTCGCGTCTGATCCAAAAGGGAGTGATTGAGGTGGCGCCGCTGGCCTTCATGCGTGGTCGCACCCTGAACGAGGCCTTTATTATCCTTGATGAGGCCCAGAACACCACCTCTGACCAGATGAAGATGTTCCTTACCCGTTTGGGTTACAGTTCAAGGGCGGTGATCACTGGTGATATCACCCAGATTGACCTGCCGGATGCCAGTCGTTCTGGTCTGGTGGAGGCGGTAAAGATCCTGCAAGGAATCGAAGGGATTGCCTTTATCTTCTTTAACAAGAAAGATGTGGTCAGACATCCCCTTGTCCAGCGGATTATCGAGGCCTACGAACGGCGAGAACAGGAAAAGAAAGAACTTGCTCAATGAAGGCGCGTCTCATCCCGGTTGAAGAAGCAGTAGGAATGCTCCTCCCCCATGATATAACTGAAATTCGCTCAAGAGAATTCAAAGGGCCTGCTTTTAAAAAAGGGCATGTCATTCGAAGCGAAGACATCGATCATCTAAAACGTCTGGGTAAAGACCATATTTATGTCCTTGAACTGGAACCAAATGAACTACATGAGGATGAGGCGGCCCTGCGGTTGGCCAAGGCGGTTGCCGGAGAAGGGGTCACCTTTTCTCCCAAGATCGACGAAGGAAAGGTCACCTTTCGGGCAGAAAGGGATGGGCTTTTTAAGGTAAATGTCGAGGCCCTCTATCAGCTAAACCTTTTGGGGGAGATTATCCTTTCTACCAGGCATACCAATTTTTACGTCCGTCGAGGGGAGCCTCTGGCCGCTGGGCGGGCCATTCCTCTGGTAATCAAGGAAAGGGTCCTTGAAGAAGTAGAGCGCCTTGTCCAAGAGAAGGGTCCTTTACTCCAGGTCAAGCCCCCGGTCTTAAAAAAGGCCTATTTGATCATCACCGGAAATGAAGTCTATTACGGGCGTATCCAGGATGCCTTTGCCCCGATGCTCCTTCCCAAACTTGAGAAATATGGCTTGGAAGTCCTTGGCATACAATTCTGTCCAGACGAT
>CAZKEG010000252.1:0-2119 GCA_964551715.1 uncultured Thermodesulfobacteriota bacterium | reverse complement strand
CAACCTTTCCCTTTCATCCCGTTGGCCGTGGAGCCTTAGGTAGAGGGTAGGTAGCTTTGGGGCAAAGTGCTCAAAGAGGTCTTCATGCAAGAAAGGGTCAAAGGCCGGAATGACCTCATAGCCTTTCCAGGCTTCTTCTAAAAGCTCAGGGTCATCCCAGCGCAGCTCAAGGGCAAGCCTAAGGTCAAGAATCTTTCGGGCCTCTTCCAGAAAACTCAAGATATTTTCTCTTTCTTCTTGGCAGAAGGCAGGCAGTTGCAAAAGCAAAAAATCTGCCTCAAGCCTTTGGCATAGAGCTTTGGTCTTTTTCAAGAATCCCTCTGTGGTTTCGTTCCAACGCAGGCAGCCGGCAAGGTCCTTAAGGGTAGAAATTTCCTCTTTAGAAAGACCTGATCTCTTCCAGGTCGGGGAGCGGGTGGGGTGGGTTAGCCCTTGGAAGGCCTTAACCGCCAGCTTGAAATCACGCCCTTTACGCCCTTCGGCCAGGGCCTTGGCCCAGTTTTTAAGCTGTCTTTCCGTAGGAAAGCGATAAAAGGTGCTGTTGATCTCAAGGGCGGAATAGAGCTCCGGGAGCTTTTTCCAGGCCACCACCTGTCCGCAAGGCCCGACGTAGATGCGTTTTTTCATGATCTGCCTTATCTACTTAAAATGGGAACGGATCCATTTTTATGGCTTGCTTCAAATTGTAGGCTATACAATAGAGCTATCAAGCCCTGAAAGGTCTTGGTATAATGCCCTCGACAACCGTTGGGCAGGAGGGCCTATGGATGGTTTGATGGTCACCATGATCTCTGAGGAATTGCTGGCCATTTTGGCATGTCCTAAGTGTAAGGGCGAAGTGGTTCTTGACAAAAAATTGGGGGGCTTAGTCTGTCATAAGTGTGCCCTTTTTTATGAAATCAGAGATGGTATCCCCATCATGCTTATCGACGAGGCCAAGCCCTTGGAGGAAGTGAAAAAGGAAAAGGATGAGTGAACCTCACCGACCGGCTCCGGCCAAGCTATTTGTCAGCATCTTTGCTCCGGAGGAAAGCTTAATTGATAAGGCCTTGGAGCGTCTTGAGTCGGTGCTTGGGCCGCACGATCTAAAAGGCCCCCTTCTTCCCTTTGATCAGACTGACTATTATGAACCGGAATTTGGGCCTGATCTGGTCAGGCGTTTCATTTCCTTTGAGCGGTTGATCGAACAGGAGGCCATCGTCCCTATTAAGCATCTGGCCTGGAAGATAGAGAAGGAGATGTCTCATGAAGGGAAACGCCGGGTCAACATTGATCCGGGTTACATCCTCCTAGAACGTTTGGTCTTGGTCACCTTTAAGAATTTTTCCCATCGGCTCTACCTAGGCCAAGGGGTATACGGTGAGGTGACCTTGATCTTTAGGAAGGGCCGTTTTGAAGCTTTACCTTGGACCTATCCGGATTATGCTAGCCCTGAGGCCCATGAAGTATTCATGAAGATGAGGGCACGGTATAAAGAAGGGCTAAAGGCTTGGCGGGCAAGAGATGCTTTGCGATAGGTTTGGTCGTCGCATAAATTACCTTCGTGTCTCGGTGACTGATCGTTGTAACCTACGTTGTCTTTATTGCAGTCAGAGGGATCGATTTTCCTGGTTACCTCCGGAAGAGATCCTTTCTTACGAAGAACTCTTTGAAGTTATTCAAACCGCCGTGACTCTCGGCTTTACTCGCCTGCGGCTCACCGGCGGTGAACCCTTACTGAGAAAGGGGCTAATCTCGTTTATCGCTCGTCTTTCAAGCCTCTCCGGGCTTAAGGACCTGACCATGACCACCAACGGGACCTTGCTTTCGGAGCAGGCCCAAGAATTAAAAAAGGCCGGGCTTAGGCGGATCAACATCAGCCTTGATACCCTTGATCCGCAAAGATTTGAAAAGATTACCGGAAGGCCTTATTTGTCTAAGGTACTTGAAGGGATTGAGGCCGCCTTAAGAGCAGGGTTTTCTCCGGTAAAGATTAATGTGGTGGTCATGCGAGGGATAAACGATGACGAATTACTTGATCTGGCCAGATTGGCCAAGGATCTACCCTTGGAAGTACGGTTTATCGAGTTTATGCCGGTGGGTGAGGGCGCCTTTTGGAATGAAGAACGTCTCTTGGACC
>CAZKEG010000251.1:0-2126 GCA_964551715.1 uncultured Thermodesulfobacteriota bacterium | reverse complement strand
CTGATTGTTTTACTGGTCGTCACCTTTTTGGTCGGTTTTCTGGCCAAGAAGGTTATCGTCGAGGCAGCCCATCGTTATTCCAAACGTAGCCCCAACAAGTTCGACGACCTCTTTTCTCAATTTAAAATCTACGACATTGCGGCCTATGTCTTGGCCATCTTGGTCTTTTATTATGGGGTCCATTTTCTGCCCCGCTTTGAGCCTTTTATCAAAAAATTGGTCTCCATTGCCTGGGTCTTGGTTATCACCCTCTTGATCACCAGGCTCCTTTCCGTAGGGCTTGTCCTTTATGAACACTACCCTTTGGCCAAAAGGCATCCCATCAAGGGCTATGTCCAGCTCTTAAAGTTATTTATTTACTTTGCCGCCGGGATTATCATCCTGTGCCACCTGTTTGAAAAATCCCCTTGGGCCTTTATCAGCGGGCTTGGAGCCTTAAGTGCCGTACTCTTGCTCATCTTTCGGCACACCCTTCTTTCCTTTGTGGCCAGTTTTCAAATTGTTTCCCAGGATCTCTTTCGCCTGGGGGACTGGATCGAGATGCCGAAATACGGGGCTGATGGCGAAGTGATTGACATCGCCCTCCATACCATCAAGGTCCAGAATTGGGATCGCACTATTGTGGTCATTCCTACCTATAAGTTCCTAGAAGAATCCTTCAAGAACTGGCGGGGGATGGAGCTTGCCGGCGGTCGGCGTATCAAACGGGCCATCCTGGTGGATCAATCCTCCATCAAGCTCTGTGACGAAGCCTTGCTCGAAAGACTTAAGAAGGTCCATCTCCTCAAGGATTATCTGGAGGAAAAACTTCGCGAGATCGAGGCTGACAATCGGGCCCGAGGGGTGGATACCAAGGCCTCACCGCTTAACGGCCGGCGCCTTACCAACATCGGCACCTTTCGGATCTATATCGAAAATTACCTAAGGAACCACCCCAAGATCCGCAAAGACATGACCCTCATGGTTCGTCAGCTCCCGCCTACTCCGCAGGGGCTGCCGCTTGAGGTCTACTGTTTTGTGGCCGACACCCGTTGGGTACCCTACGAAAAAGTCCAGGCCGACATCTTTGATCACATCCTTTCCGTGGCCAGCGAATTCGACCTGCGTGTCTACCAGATGCCTACGGGTTGGGATCTGCGCGAGGGGCTTAAGGCACTCAAAGATGTGGGAAGAAGTGCTTAAAGAGATGTACAAACGGATGTATGAGGCCTTAGGGCCCCAAGGTTGGTGGCCTGGGGAGACCCCTTTTGAGGTCTGTGTGGGGGCTATTTTGACTCAAAATACCAACTGGCAGAACGTCGAACGCGCCATCAATAACCTGAAAAAGAAAGGTCTGCTCTCTCCCCAAGCCTTATATGAATTACCAGAAGGAATATTGGCCGAACTGATTCGCCCGGCGGGCTATTATCGGGTGAAGGCCAGGAGGCTCAAAAACTTTATTCGTTTTCTGGTAGAAGATTTCGAAGGGGATCTTGCCAAGCTCTTTGCCCTCCCGTTAGAAGAGGCTAGGCAGGCCCTCCTTAAGGTCTCAGGCATCGGGCCGGAGACGGCAGATAGCATCCTGCTCTACGCCGGAGAAAAACCTACCTTTGTCATCGATGCTTATACCAGGCGTATCCTCCTACGCCATGGCCTGGCCACTGAGGACATGGGCTACGAGGACTTGCGGGAGATGTTCATGCGTCATCTTCCTGAAGACCCGGCGCTTTACAACGAATACCACGCCCTTCTTGTGGCTGTGGGCAAAAACTTCTGCCGCCCCCAAAACCCCCGCTGTGAAGACTGCCCGCTCAAAAATATTGGAGTGTTCTAAAGTGGACTTTAGTTCCATTTTAGAGTCTTTATTTTGGACTTTCGGTCCATTTTGGAGTAATTGGTCTTATGCTTAAGGAACGCAAGCTCTTAAAGACTCTCCTGGCCGAGAAGAAAAAGAGAAAACATTCTATCATTGTGGGGCCGAGACAGGTGGGCAAGACCTGTCTTTTAAAGCTACTTTACCAAGAGCTTTGTCAAAAAGGGAAACACAAAGGCATTTTTATAGCCAATACGAGTCTGTGTCCACTTACGAAGTGGCTTAATGTCATTGCACAGCGATTATGTCACCCCTTAACTGCACAGGGATTTTG
>CAZKEG010000250.1:0-2141 GCA_964551715.1 uncultured Thermodesulfobacteriota bacterium | reverse complement strand
ATTTAAGGTGACAATTTTTACAAATTCGCTAATATGCCTGCCTAAACGGATAACGGTTAAGGAGGTCTCCATGGCTTACAACTATACCGCTCAGATCGAACATCTCCTCAAGGTAGACCAAAAATTTGACCCTCCGCGGCGCGTGTTAGACGAGGCCTTTATCAAGGACTATGACTCGGTCTATGCCTATTCCATCCGTGATCCAGAGGGCTTTTGGGGTCAGATCGCCAATGAGCTTATTTGGTTTGAGCCCTGGAAAAAGGTCCGGGAGATAGATCTTCCCTATCATCGCTGGTTCGTCGGGGGCAAGACCAATATCACCGTCAACGCCCTTGACCGCCATGCCGACTCCTGGCGTCGAAACAAGGTGGCGGTCATTTGGCTCTCTGAGGAAGGAGAAGAACTGGTGGGCACCTATGGCCAGCTTCGGGACCGGGTCAATCAGTTTGCCAACGGGCTTAAGTCCCTTGGGGTCGGCAAGGGAGATAGGGTGGTCATCTATATGCCTCTTACCATTGAGGGCATCATCGCCATGCTGGCCTGTGCCCGCATCGGGGCCATTCACTCGGTGGTCTATGCCGGTATGGGCTCAGGGGCCCTTCGTTCCCGCATTGAAGACTGTCGGGCAAAGCTGGTCATCTGTTCGGACGTGACTTATCGCCGGGGAAAAGTGGTCCGGCTTAAGGCTGCGGTGGATGAGGCCCTGGAACACCTTGATTTTGTCGAAAAAGTCATCGTCCATCGGCGGGTAAAGCCGGCCATCGAGCTTGAGGAATGGGAGATTGATTTTTGGGAACTCCTCCGGAGTCATTCCCATCGTTGTCCACCGGAGATCATGGATGCCGAAGATCCCCTTTTCATCCTTTACACCTCTGGCACCACGGGAAAACCCAAAGGAGTAGTCCATGTCCATGGCGGCTACATGGTCGGTACTTATTACCTGACCAAGGCCTTTTACGATATTAAGGACCAAGATGTCTACTGGTCTACTTCAGACATTGGTTGGATCGTAGGGCACTCGTTTATTGTATATGGGCCGCTTTGTGCCGGGGCCACGGTCCTCATCCGCGAGGGGGCTCCGGATTATCCCCACCCAGGGGTTATCTGGGAGAAGGTTCAAAAATACGGGGTCTCGGTCATGTTTACCGCCCCCACGGCCTTGAGGATGTTCATGCGTTTTGGCGAAGAACACATCAAGAAATACGACCGTTCTACCCTGCGCATCCTGGCCTGCGCCGGGGAGCCGCTAAATCCCGAGGCCTGGAACTTCGCCCAGGAAGTAATCTTGGAGAACAACGGCCATTGTGTTGACAATTTCTGGCAGACCGAAGTGGCCGGGCCGGTGCTTGGTACCATGCCGGCCACGCCTTCTAAACCCGGACGGGTAGGAAAACCCCTCCCCGGGGTGGTGGTTGACGTGGTGGATGAAAACGGGCGCCCCATCCCTTCGGGGCAAGGAGGATACCTAGTTCTTCGGCAGCCCCTGCCTTACATGATGCGTACGGTCTACGGTGACCCGGCGCGCTATGAAAGCTATTGGAACGAGATTCCCGGGTGTTATAAGACCGGAGACATTGCCGTCTGTGACGAAGAAGGCTACTTTGCCGTCCTCGGTCGGGCCGATGACGTCCTAAACGTCGCCGGGCACCGCATCGGTACGGCAGACCTTGAAAGCGCCTTGGTAAGTCATCCCTCGGTGGCCGAAGCCGCGGCCATCGGCCTCCCGGATGAGATTAAAGGCGAGCGTATCAAGGTCTTTGTCGTCCTTCGGGCGGGCAAAGAACCAACCAAGGGCCTGCGTAAGAGTATCATTCAGCATGTGCGCAAAGAACTAGGGCCGATTGCCACCCCCTCTGAGGTAGAATTCGTCGAAAAACTCCCCAAGACCAGGAGTGGCAAGATCATGCGTCGGCTGCTTCGTGCCCGTGAACTTGGCCTCCCCGAGGGTGACACCTCTACCTTGGAGGACTAAATTCGAACCACAGGAGCCGTTCCTAGGAACGGCTCCTGTGTTCCAAAAAATTTCCCTTCACCTCCTCGGAAACCCTTGAAAAAGGAAAACTTTTTCACACTCTGAGAAAATTTTTTCACATCTCATCTGCTGATTCTGAAAAGAAACATAAAAAACCCCTAAATTTCCC
>CAZKEG010000249.1:0-2142 GCA_964551715.1 uncultured Thermodesulfobacteriota bacterium | reverse complement strand
ACAACGCTTTGGCGGAGACGGTGATAGGGTTATACAAGACGGAGGTAATCAAACATTTAGGGCCGTGGGAAAAGAGCGGAGTTTGAAGAGCGATATTATCGGAACCAAAGAGCTTCTGTTATGGTAGCAGGACTCACACAATAAAGCCTTCGGAAAACCCGGGGCGGTTCAACTGAGAATCTAAAGGCTATTTCTGAACTCTATCAAAGATTGGGAATAAAACGTTGTTCTCTCCTTTCGTATAATCCAACCTGGTTTTCCAAGGCAGAAAGTATAGGGAAGAAAGTATCTCCTGAAACTCTCTAAACATTTTACGAATAGCGAAGAAAAAAGAAACTCAGAAAAATCTTTTCTTGGGCAGAATTAGTGGATTGATTTTTCCTTTTCCAGTTCTAAAAAGGCCTGTTTAAGGGCCTTTTTGACCGTTTCTGGTGCAGTTCCCCCAGGCACCTGGCGGCGGGCTACCGAACCTTCAAGGGTCAGCCAATCATAAACGTCTTCTTCAATCAGCTCCGAAAATTCGCGGAACTTACCTAAGGAAAGTTCCCAGAGCTTGAGCCCCTTTTCTAGACAATAAGCCACGATATTCCCCACCACATGATGGGCCTCCCGAAAGGGAAGACCTTTAGTCACCAAATAATCAGCCAAATCGGTAGCCGTTAAGAACCCCTCTTCACAGGCGGCCCGCATGCGTTCGGCCTTGGGCTCAAGGCCCTGGATCAAGGCCTTGGCCAATCTCAGCGAGGCCTTCATCGTGTCCACCGTATCAAAAAGGGCTTCTTTGTCTTCTTGGAGATCGCGGTTATAGGTCAAAGGCAGCCCCTTAATCACGGTAAACAAGGCCAACAAATGGCCTGCCACCCGACCGCTCTTTCCGCGGATGAGTTCAGCCACATCTGGGTTCTTCTTTTGGGGCATGATGGAACTCCCGGTACAGAGCTTATCCGGGAGGTCTATAAAGCCGAACTCCGGACTCATCCAGAGGATGAGTTCTTCCATCAGGCGTGAGAGATGGGCAAAACAGATAACAGCCGCGGCCATAAACTCCAGCATAAAATCCCGGTCAGAAACGGCGTCCATACTGTTGCGGGTGATCTCTTCAAAACCAAGCTCCCGAGCGGTCATTTCTCTATCAATGGGAAAAGGCGTGCCGGCCAAGGCCGCACTCCCTAAAGGGCATACGTTTACCCGTCGGCGGACCTCTCGAAGTCTTTCTGTATCACGCCGAAACATCTCATAATAGGCATGGAGGTGATGGGCCAGCAGCACCGGCTGGGCATGTTGAAGATGCGTAAAACCAGGAAGGATGATCTCAAGCCCTTGTTCAGCTTTCTGAAGTAAAGCCTCTCGCAAGTCTAGGAGGAGGCCGAGTAATTGATCTAGTTCTTCGCGAAGATAAAGCCTCACATCGGTGGCCACCTGATCATTCCGACTGCGGGCGGTATGAAGCTTCCCGGCCACCGGGCCGATCTTTTCCCTTAAGGCGACCTCTATATTCATGTGTACATCTTCGAATTCCTTGCGCCATCGAAAGTTTCCGGCCTTGACCTCCTCGGCGATCTCTTTAAGGCCGCGGATAATGAGCTCTGCCTCTTCAGGCTTGATAATGCCACAGGCCCCCAGCATCTTGGCATGAGCTATGCTTCCTTGGATGTCGTAAAGGGCCAGACGGTGATCAAACTGGACCGAGGCGGTGAATTCTTCTACCAATTCGTCTGTTTCTTCCGTAAAGCGGCCACCCCAGAGTTTTTTAGACATATTAGCCTCCACCGGGTTTGGTGGATAATAATAAAACAAAAAAACCGGAGGGTAACCTGCCCTCCGGTTTTTTTTAGAGTAGAAGAGGTGGGGGATTATTTTTTACGAACCCGACCAGTGAGGGAGATACCTAGAAGCAAAAGGGCGCTTCCGACAAGGAGGACGCTGGCCGGCTCCGGGGTATGGAAAGCAGTTACCTCTAGATAATCGTTTCCGCACTCCATGGTCCAGTGTACCTTAAACCAACCTACATAATCACCCAAGGCACTCCAGGGGATGCTTATTTCCATGAGATAACGAGGAGTGTTATCCGAAGTAACGGCAAAGGAGCCATCGGCTATGTACTGGTATAGATTAGCCTTGTCCTTCAACAAACGAAAGGGA
>CAZKEG010000248.1:0-2170 GCA_964551715.1 uncultured Thermodesulfobacteriota bacterium | reverse complement strand
AGACAGGTCTTATAGGATCTCTACTTTGTATTTTTACTGACAAATTTTGTCATTTCATGGTCAAAAATTTTAAGTTGGGCGGTCAGGGGGACGAACCTTTGGAGAGGAGGAAGACATGTTCGTCCCTAGAGAGGAACAAAACGGGGCCATCCTCATCGTTGACGACGATCGGAGTCTACGGGAGTTTTTGGAAATTTTCTTTGCCAAAGAGGGGTTTCGAGTCTTTACCGCTGGAGACGGTGAAGAGGCCTTAAAACTATTGGAAAAGACTTCGGTCGATTTGGTTCTGGCCGATATCCGCATGCCCAAGGTCGATGGGCTTAAATTCTTGAAACTCTTGCGCCGCAGAGGTCTCAAGCTCCCTATCATTATGATTACCGCCTATGCCTCCTTGGATTCGGCGGTGGAGGCCAAAAAAGAAGGGGCCTTTGATTATGTCTCTAAACCCTTCAAACTCGACGAGCTTCGAGCCCTAGTAAATAAGGCCCTCCGAAGGAAAGAGAAAACCTCTTTTCCTAAAGATTATGAATTTATGGGCCTTATCGGTCGTAGTCCGGCGATGCAGCGCATCTTTGAGATGCTTCCCCGGGTGGCGGCTGTGCCTTCCAATGTGCTGATCACTGGTGAATCCGGTACCGGAAAGGAATTAGTGGCCCGAGCCATCCATAAATTGTCCGCCCGTAAGGACAAGCCCTTTATCGTGGTTAATTGTGGAGGGATACCGCCTAATCTCCTAGAGAGCGAATTATTCGGCTATAAGACCGGGGCCTTTACCGGTGCGACCAAAGAAAAACCTGGACTTTTTGCCTTGGCCCATAAGGGGACCATCTTTCTCGATGAGGTGGGGGAGCTGCCGCCTGAACTACAGGTCAAGCTCTTGCGCGTGGTTCAAGAAAAGAGTTTCCTCCCCCTAGGGGCTACAAGCGAGGTCAAGACCGACGTGCGCATTATTTCCGCCACCAATCGAGACTTGGAAAAAGAGGTCTTAGAGGGTCGCTTCAGAGAAGATCTCTTCTATCGCCTAAACGTCATTTCGATTAATCTTCCTCCTTTAAGGGAGCGTAGAGAAGATATTCCCCTTCTTGTCGAGCATTTTCTCCGTAAGTACGCCCAAAAACTGGACAAAAACATCGAAGGTATTTCAGATTTTGCCCTGAAAGCCTTAATGGAATATGACTTTCCTGGAAACGTACGAGAGCTAGAAAATATCATCGAACGTTCGGTGGCCTTGGAGACTGGCCCCTTGATCCTCCCCGAAAGTCTTACGCTCTCGCACTTCAAATCTCGACAATCTAAAGCTTTCAAAGAAAGGCCATTACCCGAGATTTCTCTTCCTGAAGAAGGGATTGACCTTGAGGCCTTGCTTAACGAGATCGAAGTCTCCCTTTTGAAACAGGCCTTGGAAAGGACCAACGGCAACAAGACCGAGGCTGCCAGGCTTCTAGGCCTTAATTTTCGATCTTTTCGCTATCGATTGGCCAAGTATCGACTCTCATGAATTTATCCAAGCTGGCCGTTATCAAGCTTCAATATCTGCGTTTACTTCTGGTCCTCCTAGGCTTGGGCCTTTGGGGTTGGTCTTTTAAGGCTGGAGAGAATTTTTTTACCCCTTGGGCCTGGGTCCTATTCCTTGGTTTTTCCCTAATTGGGGTCGCCTTCCTTATTTTACAGAGGAAAATAGAGCTACGTTCCCTCCTTTGGGTAGAGTTAATCCTTGATGTCTTTTTAGTCTCCCTGCTGATCCTGGCCTCTGGGAGGCGTGAGAGTCCCTTTGTCTTTCTCTATCCCCTCCTCATCTTTTTGGGGACCCTTCATGTAGGTAGACGAGGGGCAGATATACTGACTTTTCTCACCCTTTCTTGCTATCTCTTTTTTTGGTTATGGCCTCCTTTCCCAGAGATAAAGCCAGAGACTCTGATCCAATTTTTTGTCTACCTTGGGGCGATGGGGGCCTCAGGGCTCCTTGCCCTTCGTTTTGCCGAGGAAATCGCCCGCAACCGCCGCTGGGCCGAAGAGACCCAAGCCGCCCTCTATCGCATTGAAGAGCTTTATCAACATATCATGCGCTCCATGGCCTCCGGATTGATTATCACCGACCTTGAGGGTCGTATCACCTCGGCCAATCAAAAGGCCCGCGAAATTCTGGGATTTCCTTTAGAGGGGAAGAAAT
>CAZKEG010000247.1:0-2216 GCA_964551715.1 uncultured Thermodesulfobacteriota bacterium | reverse complement strand
GATAGGGGTCTTCCTTAGAAACACCTAGTAGATGGCAGATATAATCGGTCAGGGCCACGATCAAGACGGTCTTCCGGGTCTCTGGTGTGAGATCTGGGAGGTTCTTAAGGCTGGGGAAGTGATGAAAGGCCACGGTTTGGGTGATCTCAGAAGGTAATTTCCAGAGCCGACAGAGAGTGGCCCCGATGACACAGTGGTTGAAACCGTATTTCATTTCTTCTTGGATCAAGGGCGGGAGTTCCTCTTCTGAGGCCTGTAAACCATAGGAACCAGCCCCCTGTCCCTTTTCAAAAAAAGGCAGAAAAAACTTACCGATATCGTGTACCAGCCCGGCGGTCAGGGCCAGGCCGGTGGAGGTCTCGCAAAGGCTTGATATATGTCCAGCCACTACGGAAACAGTGGCTGAATGCATCCAGATCTTCTTGGTCTCTTCCTTGGGCAAGGGGGAGTGTTTGGCCACCGCATTTTCTAGGACGGTCTGTAGGAGGAGATTACGGACCTGATTAAATCCAAGCAGGAGGATGGCCCGGTGGATGGAAGTTACTCGTTTAGAAGTTGAGGGCAAAAAATAGGCTGAGTTGACTATGGCCAAGATCTTGGCCGAAAGTACCGGATCAATAGCGGCCAGAGAGGCTACTTGGCGCGAGTCGGCATAGGGATCTCGGAGGAGTTCGGAGAGTTTGAGGGCAGCCCCGGAGGGTAAAGGGAAATTTTTCAGTTCTTGATAGAGGATTTCTTGTTGTTGGGGGGTGAGTTCTTGATGTGACTCCCTATAGGAAGCCAAAAGATATAGACGACAATTTGCCTTTCGTTCTTCTATTTCCCTTTTGAAGACCGGCGATTGAAGACGAGCAATCTCTCCCCTTTTAGGTTTACGAGGCTTGATCTCCCCTTGAGGGGGTTCACAAGAAGGGCGCAAGAAGAACAGGATGATCAAAAGGAGTATGATTCCACCAACCAGGGCTATATAGAACATTCTTTTAGCCTTTGATTTGTTATTATTTCTTATCGATTAGCAAGAAGAATCCTTAAAGGGAGTTTCCTTAAGGAAGGCCTCTACTTCGGCGAAAAAGGCCGGAAGGATCTCCTTTTCCGGGACTTTTTTGATGATTTTACCCTTGCGGAAGATGATTCCTACCCCGCGTCCGCCAGCCAGGCCTATATCCGCTTCCCGGGCCTCCCCCGGGCCGTTGACCACACAACCCATGACCGCCAATTTGATCGGGGCTTCGATCTTTTGGGCAAATCGTTCTACTTCTTCGGCAATGGCAAAGAGATCGATCTCGCAACGCCCGCAGGTCGGGCAAGAAATGATCTCCGGGCCTCGGTTTCTGAGGCCTACAGCACGCAGGATCTCATAGGCCACCCGGACTTCTTCAGCCGGATCACGGGTAAGGGAGACACGCAGGGTATCACCAATACCTTCGGAGAGCAAAAGCCCCAAAGCAAAGGCACTCTTTACCGTGCCGGGGATAAGGCCTCCGGCCTCGGTTACACCCAAGTGAAGGGGGAAATCGCTCTGTTTGGAAAAGAGCCGATAGGCCTCAATGGTGGTCCAAACATCTGAGGACTTGAGAGAGACCTTCAGATTTTCAAAACCCAAGTCCCCGACGATAAAGTCCAGGTGACGTAGGGCGCTTTCCACCAAGGCCTTGGCCGTAGGGCCTCCGTATTTCTGACGAAGATCCCTTTCAAGCGAGCCAGCATTTACCCCCACCCGCACCGTAGCTCCATGGGCCTTGGCCGCTTCGATGACGCGTTTTACGTTTTCAAGCCCTTTGATGTTTCCAGGATTGATGCGAATACCATCGGCCCCGGCCTTAAGGGCTTTGACCGCCAAGCGCCAATCAAAATGAATATCAGCGATAAGGGGGATACTGATGGCCTTTTTAATCTCTTTAAGGGCCTGGGCGGCTTCTTCATCCGGCACCGCCACCCGAATGATCTCACATCCGCATTCTTCAAGCCGCCTGATCTGAGCCACGGTGGCCTTGACATTACGGGTGTCGGTATTGGTCATAGACTGCACCACTACCGGGTGCCCTCCACCCACCGGGACGTTTCCTACATAAATAGTCCTTGTTGGTCTGCGTTTGATGGACATATTGGTCTCTTTTCTGAAATTCTTGTTTCAAATCCCCTTGTCAATTCCAATGTATAATGTATATCATTTGCTCACGGGTGGCTATAGGCCTGGACTATCAATCCGGCTTGGA
>CAZKEG010000246.1:0-2224 GCA_964551715.1 uncultured Thermodesulfobacteriota bacterium | reverse complement strand
TGACGCCATCCTCCTTGATCTAAAAATACCAGGCATGAATGGCCTTGAGCTCTTGAGGCAGATCAAGGAATCCTACCCCCAGGTGGAAGTGGTCATTATTACCGCCTATGGCACGGTGCAAAACGCCGTGGAAGCCATGAAGCTTGGGGCCGGAGACTTCCTCCAAAAGCCGTTTGGGCCGGAGGAGTTACGTTTGGCCGTGCGCAAGGCCCTAGAGCGCCGCCGGCTTACCATGGAAAACCTCTATCTCCGACGAGCCTTAGCGGAAAAAGAAGGAAGCGTGACCATCGTCGGAAAGAGCAAGGCCATCCAACACGTCTTGGAACTGGCCCAAATGGTAGCCCCGACTGACTCCACTGTGCTTATCACCGGTGAATCCGGGACCGGGAAGGGGCTTTTGGCTCGAAAGATCCATGAGATGAGCCCCCGTCAAAACGGCCCCTTTGTCACCGTTGATTGCGGCACCTTGGTCCCTACTCTCTTTGAAAGTGAACTCTTTGGGTACGTCAAAGGGGCCTTTACCGGGGCCACCACCCACAAGATCGGTAAATTTGAACTGGCCAACGGCGGGACCATCTTCTTTGACGAGATCAGCAATATTTCCACTGATATTCAGGCCAAGTTATTAAAGGCCGTAGAAGAAAAAGAGATTTCCCCGGTGGGTAGTCATCGCATCGCCCGGGTTGATGTCCGTATCATTGCCGCCACTAACAAAAACCTCGAAGAAGAGGTCAAAAAAGGGACCTTTCGCGGGGACCTCTTCTATCGCCTAAACGTAGTCTCCATCCATCTTCCCCCTCTTCGGGAACGGGCGGAGGACATCCCGCTTTTGGCCCGTTATTTCCTGCTAAAATTTGCCCGCAAACACCGTAAACCCTTGGAAGATTTTGCCCCAGAAGTGCTGGACGTGCTTTCTTCTTACCCTTGGCCTGGTAATGTTCGCGAATTGGAAAACACCATCGAGCGACTGGTCATCTTTGCCAAGGATCGCCTGATCACCTTAGAGAATCTTCACCTAGCCGGCTTTAAAGAGACCGAAGAAGAAATCTTTGCCGACGATCTCCCGCTTGAGGAAGTAGAAAAACGCTACATTTTGAGGGTCTTCAAACGCTGTCGAGGGAACAAGAGCCAGGCAGCCAAGGTCCTTGGTATCGACCGCAAAACTTTACGGCAAAAACTGAAGCGTTGGGGCTTAAATTAGAGAATTAAAAGATTTTTAAATAAAAAAGCTTCAGGCGATAAGTGTTTTTCTTATTACCTATCCCGAGTAAGCCTCTGAGAAAAGTAAATTCTTTGGCCTCTCTTTTTCGATGATAGGTGAAAAGAAAGGCCAAATCGATTACTTCCTCTTGAGGGGCCTTGTCATGTCGGTAAAAGCCCCAAAGGGCCTTGGAACGAGTAAAACCTTTGGGGTCTTGGATGTACTCGTAAAGCCTGAGAAAGGCCCCGTAGTTTCGGTTCATGCCTTCATCTTCAAAAGGAATGATGGCTGGAAAATAGAATAACTCGAACCCATTATCCCTTTTGATCTGTACCCCTAAAGGCCAGACCCGTGACTATTGGTATTTTAAATGGCCTTTTTGATCTTCGACCCTTTCAAACTTGGTGAAGAGGAGAAAGCGTCGGTTCTCGATCTTCAAAATCTCTTTGGATTTTTGGTTGGGTATCTCGCAACGTTCATAAAAATAGAAGGGCCAGAGGAAAAAGTGCCAGTGACACCGAGCCTTGGTAATGCTTTCGCTTTCGGTAAACCCAATCAAAGGCCACAATCGGCGCTCTTTATCATAGGTGCCCTCTATGTAGCGGAAAAAGGGCCAAGGAAAATCTATGCTGACCCACCGGATATCTTCGCTCTTACTGTATTGAAAAAAGGGCCAAAGAAAGACATATCTTTCAAGAAAAGGACTCTTTTCTCTGATCCAAAAGGGCAAGAACATATCCTTTTCTCCGAAATTTTCTCCGGAAAGACTATATTTTTCATGCCAGAAAAACGGCCAGAGGAAAAAAGTTCGATCAGATTCCCCCTTTTTTACCCGGTGGCCGTAAAGCGGCCAGATCTTGAATTGTTGTACCGAAGGGCCTTTGGTTCGGTTGAAAAAGGGCCAGAGAAAGGTATAAGAATCATTTCCGTCGTATTGGGAGTGGATATAAAGGGGCCAAAGAAAAAAAGTCACCTCATCTCGAAAGCCCCAGTCTTTTAAAGTGCCGTAGAAGGGAAAGAAGC
>CAZKEG010000245.1:0-2235 GCA_964551715.1 uncultured Thermodesulfobacteriota bacterium | reverse complement strand
CGCTTAGATCTTCGGCCTTGAAGATAAACAATGTTTCAAGCCTTTGGACCTCTTCGATGATCTCGCGGGGATAAGAGAGGATACCGTTTGGTAAGGATTCGAGGCCCCCTTTAACTTCTTCGATGACCGAAAGGAGTCTATCAAGGCCGATCTTTTTATGGCCAATCATGGGAACGACCGGTACCCCGAGCCTTTGGGCCAGCTTTTCCACTTGGATTTTGAGGCCCTTTTTCTCGGCGTCGTCCATCATGTTAAGGACCACAACAACCGGCACTCCTAATTCAAAGAGCTGCATAGTCAGATAGAGGTTACGTTCAAGGTTTGAGGCATCAACGATATCCAACACCACTGCGGGCTTCTCCTCCACGATTACCTTTCTGGCGATGACCTCTTCTGGGGAGTAAGAAGTAAGGGAGTAAGTACCCGGGAGATCAACCACCCTAATCTTTAAATCCTTTAACCTTAGAAACCCTTCCTTCCTCTCTACCGTGACCCCAGGATAATTACCGACCTTTTGTTTGGCCCCGGTAAGGGCATTAAAGATGGTCGTCTTCCCGGAATTGGGATTACCGGCCAAGGCTATCCTTATCTCCTCCATAGATTACCTCCTTCTTTGACCAATCTTGCTTATTCGAGAACAACTAAGATATGAAAGGCGTCATCCTTGCGTACGGCGAGATGGTAGCCCATTACTTCTACCTCCATAGGGTCACGAAGGGGCGCGTTACGAACCACTCTCAAACTTCGTCCAGGAACAAATCCCATCTCTAGGAGCCGCCGCTTGAGGGCTCCGGAAGCCTCAAGCGAAACGATCCTGGCCCTTGAACCTTCAGGACACTCACGCAGGGTCATGCTCTCCTCCTTTCCAAATAAAAAAGGCGCACCAAAAAGAGATTTTCTTTGGTGCGCCTTCACTTCCCGGACCTATTTCCGGGCCGTAAGGCTACTTCTTGCTTTTTAAAGCCTGGTTATTTTCGCCTTCTATTGAAACTGTTTTACAATTACTAAAATAACGGGAAGGTGTCAATACCTCGCAAAGACCTATAAAACCAAAATAAAAACTTTTATCTCTGATTATCTCCCAAATTTTTCCTTTTTTCTTCGCAAAATTTTTCAAATAGGCGATTCATTTTCAGGGCCGCCGAAAAGGCGTTAAGTCCTGGTCTGGCAAAGGAGAGTTCATTAACTTGAATCACTTTACTCTTGAGTCCAGAAAAATAACTGCGCTCCTTAGGGGGCACTGGGTCTTTGTTCATGGGACCTACTTGATAAAAATAGATATCCGGTGAGAGAAGAAGGACTTCCTCAGGAGATATCAAGACGTGTTTACGTCTTACTTTTACCGGGTTTTCGCCCCCAGCAGCCTTGATAATAGACGTAATGATGCTCCTTTGGCCAGCTACTTTAAGGGGCCTCTGGCTGATCTCATAAACGACTCTTGGGTGACAGGAAAGGGGATGGAGCTCTGAAAGTTCAGCCCTAAGCTCTCTGATTAAGGCCCTGGCCTCCCTTTCCCGGTGTAAACGTCTACCCAAGACCCTTATTGCTTCTAAAATTTCTTCAAGGTTTCGCGGATCATAATAAAAGACCTCGGCCTTGATCGCCTTTTTTAAGGCTTCAGGAAAGGCTCGATGTGAACCAGCGATAATGAGATCAGGTCTTAGGGCCTTGATTAGCTCTATATTAGGCCTTAGATGAGAACCCACCTTTACTGCCTGAGGGAACAAATTGTCTTTTCTGGTTACCCCCACCACTTCTTGTTCAAGTCCGAATTTCTTGAGGATTGGACTGGCAGCAGCGTAAAGGACCACAATCCTATAAGCAAAGCTCTCCCCCATCCATACGACCAACACCACCAGGGTCACCAGCACCACAAACCTCTTCATTAGAGACCTCCACCATAAATTGATTGGCACAAGCTATGATTTCTATAGGAACTTCAAAGACACGGGAAAGTTTATCAGCCTTGATCTCCGCCCTTGACAGATCATAGACTAATTTCCCTCTTTTGAAGAAAAGAAAACGATCAAAATGGCGTAAAGCCAGGTTTAAATCGTGTATAACCACGATTACGAGCGTTTTCTGCCCTATTTTTTTCAAAAATTTCATAATACGATGTTGATGTTTGAGGTCTACCGCGGAAAAGGGCTCATCAAGGAGTATTACCCGGGCCTCCCTTACCAAGGCCCGAGCAAGGAGAACACGACGTTTTTCTCCCCCTGAAAGCTCGTTAAA
>CAZKEG010000244.1:0-2267 GCA_964551715.1 uncultured Thermodesulfobacteriota bacterium | reverse complement strand
TTGTCTGCGAAATGGCCAATCTTCCCCATCCGCGCTATCTTCCCTATGTCGGACGGAGTGCCTTTGCCCACAAGGGTGGTATCCATGTCTCGGCAGTGATGCGCTCTCCTCGAACTTATGAACACATCAACCCTGAGCTGGTGGGCAACATTAGGCGGGTCCTTGTCTCTGATCTCTCCGGACGGAGCAATATCGTTTACAAGGCCCAACAATTTGGCATCAAGCTCCTGCCCGATGATCCGATGATTGCCAAGATCGTCGAAGAGGTAAAGAAACGTGAGGCCGAGGGCTATCAGTTCGAGGCGGCAGAGGCCTCTTTAGAGCTCCTTATGTACCGTTTGATCGGGGAACCCAAACAATACTTTGAATTACTCGGCTATCGCGTATTTGATATGCGGGCCCGAGAAGGCGAAGATCCGATGGTCGAGGCCACGGTTATCGTCCGTGTCCCACCTGGGGTAGGGGAGGTAGAACACACCGCCGCGGCGGGTAACGGCCCGGTAAATGCCCTTGACAATGCCATTCGTAAGGCCTTGGAGCGGTTTTATCCCCAGCTTAAAGAGATGATCCTCGAAGATTATAAGGTCCGTGTCTTACCTGGGCATCCGGGGACAGGGGCCATGGTCCGGGTGCTCATTTTCTCTAGGGATAAGCGCGATCGTTGGGGGACGGTAGGGGTTTCGCACGATATCCTTGAGGCCAGTTGTAAGGCCTTGGTTGATAGCCTGACTTATAAACTCTTTAAAGACCGTCACAGGCAGGCGGAGGCTTCTTGATGGCCAAGACCATCGCCTTGGCAGGCAAGGGCGGGACAGGCAAGACTACGGTTTCCGCGCTTCTCATCAAGTATTTCTTGCGCGAAGGACAGACCCCTATCCTCGCCGTAGACGCCGATCCCAACGCCAACTTAAACGAACTCTTAGGGGTGGAGGTCGAGATTACCCTTGGAGAGATCAAAAACGAGCTGCGCACTGCGGTGCCCCAAGGAATGGCTCGGGCTGACTTTGTAGAAATGCGGCTTAACGAGGCCATCATCGAGACCGATCACTTCGACCTCATCGTGATGGGGCAACCTGAAGGGCCTGGTTGCTATTGTGCGGCCCATGCCTTTCTCTCTCAGGCCTTGGAGAAGCTAGTCCGGCATTATCTCTATGTAGTGGTAGACAACGAGGCCGGGATGGAACACCTTTCCCGCCTTAACTTGCGTGAGGTGGATCACTTATTGATCGTCTCCGATGCCTCTTTGCGAGGAATCCTTACCGCCGCCCGAATCGCCTCCTTGATTGAACCCCTACAACTTGAGGTGGGGCATATTTGGCTCCTGGTTAATCGGGCGCCGAATCATGTGCCAGAAGCCTTAGATAAGTACGCTAAAGAGGTATGCGAAGAGAAAGGACTCTATTTTTTAGGTTATCTCCCCGAGAGTGAGGAAATCTTTGAAAAAGAGATTAAGAGAGAACCACTCTTAACTCTAGGAGAAGGAACAAAAATAATTCAAAAGGCCTATAAGCTATTTGAAGAAATGATAAAGGGGGGATAACCCCCCTTTTGTTCCCTTAACAACCTTCGACGGCGACTTTCTTCTTGGGCTTAATCTTTACGGTATCACCCACTGAGCACTTGCACTTACCCTTGATCTCAATGACCATGGTCTTTCCGTCAAATTCCTTAACGACACCCTTACAAGACTTGGCCAGGGCTACACCCGAGGAAGCACCCATGAAGGAAAGGGCCATAATAAGAGCAACCAGTTTTTTTCGCATCCTTGCACCTCCTTAAGGTTTTAGGTTTTTGCTTTTATAGCTATTATACTTTAATACTCTAGGGCTTGGTTGAAAAGCAATTCCCAAAATCCGGAGCCGTCGTTTTGTCTTTTAAAGAAGGATTAAAGGTCATTTGGTCTTTTAATATTATTTTTTTAGCCG
Organism: uncultured Thermodesulfobacteriota bacterium; assembly: GCA_964551715.1. Classification (GTDB taxonomy): domain Bacteria; phylum Desulfobacterota; class Thermodesulfobacteria; order Thermodesulfobacteriales; family Thermodesulfatatoraceae; genus CAZKEG01. The sequence continues at coordinate 342 of CAZKEG010000244.1, read as the reverse complement.
TTTTTGTCTTTTTTTTACCTTCAGCTAAGGCCCAAAGATTGATCGTGGTGGAAAAATCGGCTCGAGCTCTTTTTCTCTATGAAGACAACCGCCTGATCAATACTTTCCCTTGCTCTTTGGGCTGGAATCCTCACCAACCAAAGAGCAAGGAAGGAGATGGAGCCACCCCGGAAGGGTTCTATCGAGTTTCGGATAAACACCCTTCAAAAAAATATTACCTCTTTTTGGAGATATCCTACCCCAACCTAAAGGATATTCAGCGGGCCTATTGGGAGGGGCGCCTGAGTGCCGAGCAATACCAAGAATACTGTGAGGGTCTTTTGACCAAGACCCAACTCGAAG
>CAZKEG010000243.1:0-2268 GCA_964551715.1 uncultured Thermodesulfobacteriota bacterium | reverse complement strand
TCAAGAAGACCTGGAACAGCTTGTGGAGGAAGCCGATCTCGAAGCTTCAGGAGTAGAACCAGGGTCTGCCACCTGGATTGTACCCACTGTTCGCAAGAAATTGGCTAATGGATTAACAGTCCTTATCACTCCTCAGAAGGATGTCCCCACCGTGGCCATGACCCTTATCTTTCCTGGAGGCTTACGTTTTGAGACCAAAGAGACCAACGGTCTTTTCCGCACGATGACGGCCTGTTGGACCAAAGGGACGGACAAGTACACCGCCGAAGTCTTAGCGGCCAAAGTAGAGGCCATGGGTGGACGGATAGAAGGTTTTTCGGGAAGGAATACCTTTGGGCTTGAGGCCAATTTTCTCTCGGAATATTTTCAAGAAGGCCTTTCTCTCTTGGCTGATGTGGCCCTGCATCCGGCCTTTTCACCAGAAGAACTTGATAAAGTCCGCCCTGAACTCTTAGCGGCCCTAGCGCGCCAAGAAGATGAACCCTTATCTCTAGCCCTTAAGGAATTTTATCGTTTGCTATTTTCGCCTCACCCTTATGGCCTGAATGTCCTGGGAGATGCCGAGGTCATTCAACACTTGATAGCTGAGGATCTTAAAAAGGCCTATCATAAATATGCCCGCCCAGACGAAGGGGTATTGGCCATCGTTGGTGATGTAGACGAAAAGAAGGCCTTTGCCCTAGTAGAAAAGCTCTTTGGTGCTTGGAAGGCCCCGGAGACCAAACCCCCGAAAGACAAGGAAGTAGAACCCTTACTTGAGCCCCGTATCTCCACTATCACCCTCGATCGCGAACAGGATCATCTCATCTTGGGTTTCCGAACCATAGGATTATCCAATCCGGATCGCTTTCCTCTTGAGGTCTTAAACGCCGTCTTGGCTGGCCAAGGTGGACGACTATTCAAAATCCTGCGCGACCAAGAGGCCTTGGCCTATTCGGTCACTTCGTTTCTTACCTTTGGGGTAAATACCGGGGGGCTTGGTTTCTACATCGCCACGGCCCCAAAGAAAAAACGCTTGGCTTTGGCTGGGCTCTGGCGGGAAATAGCCCGCGTCAATCAGGAAGGGGTCTCGTCAGAAGAGCTGGCCCGGGCCAAGAGCTGGTTGGTCGGCCGCTATCAGACTGGGCTCCAGACCAATAGCGCCCAGGCCATGGAACAGGCCTTAAACGAAGTCCTTGGGTTGGGATACAACTTCGGCGTCCGTTATGTCCAAAAGATCCAAAATGTTGAGGCTAAAGACGTACAGGCCGTAGCCCAAAAATATCTTCAAAATAAACCATACGTATTGGTAACCGTGGGGCCGGAACCTTAGGGAGGGCTCTCCGGGGGGAGCTTTAGAAATTCGTGTAAAGATTGGCTGATGGAAAAAAAGAGGGCCAGCCAAAAGGCAATCTTGATGCCTTGTTTGAGGGAAAAGGTCCTTTTGAACATCTTTTTGGCCAAGGCATAAAAGATATAGGTTGTAGCTCCACCAAAGTAAAAAAAGGCAAAGATCCACCGAAAGGATTCATACAGGGTCTTTTCCCACTGGCCTGGATAATAGCGAATGCCAAAAAGGATGCAGAAAAGCGAGACAATAATTAGATTGATCTTTTCACGCTGTGTAAAAGAAGGAAACTGCATAAGCCAAACATAACGGATCTTTAAACCGGTGAAAACGCCTAAATTTTCTCCTAAGTTTCTAACCGCGGCTTTGATTTATCTAGCTTTTATCTATGCCTCCCTACCCTGGGCCCGCTCTTTTCTCAATCGCCTTTATCAGGTCTGGCCGGCTAAAGAACTGGGGCTAATGGCCAATCTCTGGCTTGCCGCGATAGCTTGGTGGGTGGTCCTTTCTTTTTGGAGACGCATGGGCTGGCTTGCCCTTCCCTTTTTTCTAGCCGCTGCAGGACTCCTCTTTTATGGATGGCATCTCTCAAGGCCTGAGGAAAAGATCCATTTGGTGGAATATGCCCTTCTCGGCCTCCTTTGGGAACGATCTTTCCCCTCCCCTAGAGGCCTTTGGTTGGCCTTCTTCTTAGTCACCATCTCTGGCATCTTAGACGAAGTGATTCAATACTTTTTGCCTAACCGGGTCTTTGATCCACGAGATATCTTTATGAATGTCACCGGCGGGGTCTTTGGTGTATGCTTGGCCAGGTTTGGGCTTTTTTAATCCTTTTATTCATCCTTGTTAGTCAGGCACAGGCAGGGCCTTTACGGGTCTTTTTTCTGGATGCTGGAGAGGGAGAAGCTATCTATCTTCAAGGTCCTTTTGGCGAACGTTTC
>CAZKEG010000242.1:0-2320 GCA_964551715.1 uncultured Thermodesulfobacteriota bacterium | reverse complement strand
GTCCTTAGCTCACTTCGCAAAACGTCTTTGTGCCCCTTACCTTGTCTGCTCCGGAGCGGAAATATTCCGCCGCGACCTCAAGGGCCGAGTAGTGCCGGCCATTACGGTCGGTAAAATCCCTGATGCCACCGCCAATGGTAAGGGGCACAAAGACGTTTTGCGAAGTGAGCTTAAGGACTTCGAGCATAGGGAGATCTTTGAGCGGGAAGTCCCTAAAGCCTGTAATATTGAGGAAGGTGATCTCGTCTGCGCCTTCGGTGTAATAGCGGCGGGCAAGGTCTACGGGCTTGCCAAGGTTGCGCACCCGCCCTTTTTCCCGCACGTCATATTGGTCTCCCTTGGTGACCACCAGGTCGCCCTCGTCGTTGGTGCGCACATCCAAACAGGCGACAATACGCTTGGCAAGCTTTGTTTTTTTAGGAGAATAAGGGGGTTTTACCGGGGCCCCCTTGGCTTCGAGGAAGTTTTTGAGGATTTTGAGCCCGGCCTGGCCGCTTTTTTCCGGGTGAAACTGGGTGGCAATGATGTTTCCCTTCTGGATGGCGCTTACAAACTCATAGCCGTAATCTGTGGTGGTGAGAATGACCTCGGCTTCTTCCGGAACGACGTGATAAGAGTGGACGAAATAAAATTTTTCGTCTCCTTTAAGCCCGTTAAAAATGATCGAAGGCTGGTGGCATTTGAGGCCATTCCAACCGATATGGGGGACGGAGAGGTTTATGTCAAACCGTTTGACGTAGCCTTTGAGAAAGCCAAGCCCTTCTACTTCTGGCGCCTCTTCACTCCTTTCAAATAAGGCCTGGAGTCCAAGGCAGATACCCCAAAAGGGGCGATTTTGCGAAAGATAGGCCTTAAGGGGCTCAACGTAGCCCTTTTGATGCAGAATACGCATCATCGAGCCGAAGTTCCCTACACCGGGAAAGACGATCTTTTCCGCCGAGAGGATATCTTCCTGGCTCCTGACGACCTTGACTGTTTCTCCCAGACTTTCGATGGCGTTAATCACGCTCCGCACGTTTCCCGCACCGTAATCAAGCAAGGTAATCATCGGGTTCTCCTCGTTTTTTGATTTATGGACGAATTTTTAATAAAATCCCGGAAGCCGAGAAAATTCAATAGCTGGGGAAACTTCTAAATTGAACCTCGTAGAGGTTTAGGACAAGAAGTGCCTACGGGCGGTTTCGTAAAGCGCCTTTACTTCCTCCTCGGTAAGCCCGGCTCCAAGGCCGACTTTGAAGGCAAACTCTGCGGTCATGAAGTCTCCAGGGGCGTGGGCATCGGAGTTGATGACTAACTTGGCCCCAAAACGACGGGCTAGGGAGGCCACGTGACCATTGGTCAAACAATGCCCTTTACGGCCTGAAAGCTCTAGGAAGACTCCCCGCTCGGCCGCAAGCTTTACTTCTTCTTCGGTGATGAGCCCGGGGTGGGCGAGGATGTCCGCCCCGCCTTTAATGGCCGCCAGATTTGTCCCTGGCTCCACGGGTTCAACTAAGGTCTCTCCATGGACCACTACGATCTCAGCCCCAAGTGCCCGAGCACGGGCGATCAACTCTGGAATCATAATCGGAGGGACATGGGTGATCTCGATCCCGGGGATAAGCCTGGTCTTTGAGACTTGGTTCAAGGCCCGGGCCGCGGTGTAAATACGGGGGACGATAAAATCAATATTAGAATGATCGGCATGATCAGTAATGGCCACAGCCTCATAGCCCAGGACCGAGACACGCCGTAGGAGTTCCGCCGGAACAAGCTCACCGTCACTAAAGATAGAATGACAGTGCAGATCAAACATGGCCTACATCTTGTATTTGCTGATAGCCGAAGGATCAAGCTTTTCAAGGAGTTCTTTTAGTTTGTCCTTGTCTTGATCCTGTTCCACGCCTTCCTGTTCGGCCTTAGCCGCCTCTTCTAAGGCCTTGCTCTTCTGTAAGACCTCTTCATGCACCCAAATCTCAGCCCCGGTACGAATGGCTAAGGCCACGGCATCACTGGGGCGGGCGTCTATTTGGACCTCTCGACCGTCGATGTTCAAGGTAATCAGGGCATAATAGGTGTTGTCCCGCAAGTCGCAGACTTCGATCCTGGGAATCTTGATGCCCAAATGCTCCAGGATGTTGATCATCAAGTCATGGGTCATAGGGCGTGAGAACTGAATATTTTCAAGGCGTGTGGCGATAGCTGTGGCCTCAAGCAGCCCGATCCAGATAGGCAAAGCCCGTTCTCCGTCTTCTTCTTTTAGGATCATGACCGGGCTGTTTGACACCGGGTCCAGGGCGATGGCCTGGATCTTCATTTTGACTTTCATTAAATAGCCTCC
>CAZKEG010000241.1:0-2328 GCA_964551715.1 uncultured Thermodesulfobacteriota bacterium | reverse complement strand
AGGCTCCTTGGGGCAGGGGATATGCTCTTCCTCCCCCCGGGGACCTCTAAGCTCCAACGAATCCATGGGTCTTATATTTCGGAAAAAGAAGTCAGTCGGGTCATTAAATTCTTGAAGGCCCAGGGAGAGCCGGAGTACGAACCCACCATCCTCAACCCAATAGAGACTGAGGGGGAGCTTGGCCTGGATGACGAAGAAGTCGATGAACTTTACCAAGAGGCGGTTGAGATTGTGGTCAAGACCGGTCAGGCCTCGATCTCTATGCTTCAGCGTCGATTAAGAATAGGCTATAATCGTGCCGCCCGCATGATTGAACGAATGGAAAAGGAGGGCATCGTTGGTCCGTCAGATGGCGTTCATCCTCGTCCTGTGTTGGTGCGTCCTGATCACTAATTCGGCCCTAGCCACCGAAGATCCTGCCTTGGCTATCGCCCGAAAGGTTCAGACCCTCTATGAAGGCACCAAGAGCTTTGTGGCGGATTTTGAACAGGAGGTCTACTGGCGTCGAGGTCAAGAGATCAGGCTTTCCAAGGGGAAGGTCTGGTTCAAAAAGCCCGGCTTAATGCGCTGGGAATACGCCTGGCCAGAGCCGATGCTCATCGTCTGTGACGGGCGCCTGGTTTATATTTACAGCCAGGCCGATAACCAAGTAATGGTCTTTCCCTCAAGTAAGGCCCTCTCCCCTAAGGTGACTTTGGGGTTCATGAGCGGAAAGGGAAATCTCTTACGTGATTTCGAGATCTTGGGCTACATGGAAGAAAAAGACAAGGTGGCCCTTGATCTAAGACCCAAGATAAAAAACGCCCAGGTGGAACGCCTGCGCCTGGTGGTGGACAGAAAGAGCGGGTTGATCAAGGAGATCTGGTTTTGGGATTATCTGGGTAATTTGACCAAGATTCGCTTTCAGAGGCTCAGGCGTAACGTGGCTTTGGATAATAGACTCTTTCATTTTACGCCACCAAAAGGAGTAGAGATCATCCGGGAGAGCGAAAATGGATAAGGAAAAGCTGGTCCAGGAGATACGAAGGCTGGCCAAAGAGAAAAAGGCCATCATTTTGGCCCATAATTATCAACCCCCAGAGATCCAAGACATAGCGGATCTTACTGGTGATTCCTTGGAATTAAGCCTCAAGGCCTCACAGACCGAGGCTAAGGTGGTGGTCTTTTGCGGGGTACGTTTTATGGCTGAGACCGCGGCCATTGTCTGTCCGGACAAGAGGGTGGTCTTCCCTCGTCCGGAGGCCGGGTGTGCCATGGCGGACATGATCACCGTTGAAGATGTCCTTCGATTGAAGGAGGAACACCCCGAGGCCTTGGTGGTCACCTATGTCAATTCTTACGTAGAGATAAAGGCTGTTAGCGATATCTGTTGTACTTCGGCTAACTCGGTAAATGTGGTCCGTGCCCTCAAGGCCAAAGAGGTCATCATGGTGCCGGACAAAAATCTCGCCTGTTATACCCAGCGCTTCTTCGAGGAGGTCAAGATCTATTACCATGAGGGTTTTTGTCCCTTTCATCAGGTCCTTACCGTGGAGGATGTAAAAAAGGCCCAGGCCGAACACCTCCAAGCGGTCTTTATGGCCCACCCCGAATGTCGGCCTGAGGTAATTGATATGGCTCAGGTGGTACGTTCCACCAGTGGGATGCTTAAATACGCCCGAGAAGCCGAGGCCAGAGAGTTTATCGTAGGCACTGAGGTGGGACTTTTGTATCCGCTAAAGAAGCAAAATCCAGAGAAGTCCTTCTTCCCGGCCTCTGAAGAAATGCTTTGCAAGGCAATGAAAATTATCTCTTTGGAAGATGTAAGGCGTTCTTTAGAAACTTTGGAGCCGGTGGTAGAAGTCCCTGATGACATCCGTCAAAGGGCTTACCGCGCGGTCTCACGTATGCTTGAAATACCCCGAAATTAAATAAAGGCAATTTTATGGTTTTTTGCCCGGTCTCAAATAAAGAGTAGAGCCCAAAAGGGAGGCCTTTATGAAGTTACCCTTTGTCTTTGGTATCCATAATCATCAACCTCTGGGTAACTTTGATCATGTCATCGAAAGGCTTACCGCCGAATGTTACCAACCCTTTTTGAAACTCATCTCCCGCGAAAAGATCTTTCGTCTGAGTCTTCACGTAAGCGGTATCCTACTTAAGTGGTGGGAAAACAAGAGCCCGGAGGTAATCGATCTCCTAGGCCGAATGGTCCATGCCGGGCAGGTGGAGCTAGTGGCTGGAGGATTCTTTGAACCGGTGCTTGCGGCTATTCCACGAGAGGATCGCAAAGAACAAGTCTTACGATACAAAGATTATCTCAAGAAGCTCTTTGGGGTTACGCCGGTA
>CAZKEG010000240.1:0-2330 GCA_964551715.1 uncultured Thermodesulfobacteriota bacterium | reverse complement strand
TCGAGGTCGAGATTCCTCTGGAAAAACCCTGTCCCTCTTGTCATGGCCAAGGGATAGATCTGGCCTCTTCTTCTCCTTGTCCTCACTGCGGAGGCAAGGGCCGAAAGGAAGAGGTGCGGGGAAAGGTACGTATGATCGAGATCTGTCCTTATTGCGGTGGTAGAGGCCGTATCTATACGCGTCCTTGTCCTACCTGTAGAGGAGAAGGGGTTATTCGGGAAAGGGAGCACCTTAAGGTGCGCATCCCTCCTGGTTCAGATACCGGGACGAGGTTGCGTATTCCAGGTAAAGGGATGCCTGGGCGGGCCGGTGGTCCTCCGGGTGATCTTTATTTAGACCTGGTGGTCCGGCCAGATCCACGTTTTGAACGCCGGGGTTATGACCTTTATCTCAAACAACCCATAGGGCTCTTTAAGGCCATACTTGGAGGGCAGGTGGAAATCCCTACTCTAAACGGAAAGGTACGCATGAAGATTCCCCCTGGGACCCAGTGCGGCCAGAAATTTCGCCTCCGGGGGAAAGGGATTCCTCGACCGGATGGTACCAGGGGCGATCTCTATGTAGAGGCCATGATCAGGGTGCCCAAATATCTTTCTCCAGAGGCCAGACGCAAATTCGAGGAGCTTCAGAAGCTGGTGCCTGAGGGATAAATTTGGCCCTTTGGCTAAGGCATGATAAAAATAAATTTATGCCGGAAAAAAAGGGGTTTTTTAGACCCTTTGCCAGCCTAAAGGGGAAAATTCCCAAAGAAAGTTTGCCACAAAAGGAAACAGTTTTACCCGAGGGAGAAGAAGATATCCCTTTTGAAGCGGCTATGGTAGGAGTAAGGCGCCTACCAGGGCGAGAAAAACATTGGTGGGCGCCTTCTTTTAAAAAGGTTTTTACTAAAAGCGAGCCCCCTGTCTCTTTCCATGAATTGTTGCGTATTCGGGTTCGAGACACCTCGGAATACGTGGAAGAGCTGGTCCACGGTACCCAGCGTGCCCTTTTTGAAGAACTGCATGCCGGTCGGATCTCTATCTCAAGGGTGTTGAATTTACATCGCCTGCGGGTAGAAGAGGCTGAGGAGGCGTTTTACTTTTTTATGCGCGAGGCCATTGTCCGGGGAGAGCATTGTGTCCTTATCATTCACGGGCGAGGGCTTTCCTCCAAAGGGGAACCGGTATTAAAAAATAAAGTCCAGGAGTGGCTGAAAAAGGGACCTTTTCGCCGGCATATCATTGGTTTTTGTAGCGCTCGTCAGTGCGACGGTGGCGCTGGAGCTACTTACGTGTTACTTTCCTCTCAACCTTTAAAAAAACAGAGAAAAAAGAGAGCAAGGACCTAATGCTGCTTCCTCTGCATGGTCGGCAAAACGTCCTTTTGCATGGTCTTCCAGGCAGCGGGAAGACCACCTTGGTCGAGCGCCTTGTGGCAAGGATTCCCTATCCCAAAAAGGGGTTCTACACCCGTGAAGTCAGAGAACGTGGGCGAAGGGTCGGGTTCAAGATTGTTACCTTGGATGGCCAAGAGGCCTGGTTAGCTAAGCGAGGTAAGGGTTATCCCCAAGTAGGTAAGTATCGAGTCTATGTAGAATCTTTTGAGCGTTTGGCCCTTCCCACCATTCGCGATATAGAGCCTGGGTCTATCCTGGTCATCGATGAAATCGGCAAGATGGAACTCTTTTCCAAGGCCTTTCAGGAAGAAGTAAAGGCGTTGCTGGATTCAGAGATACCGGTCCTGGCCACGGTAGGTTACGGTAAACTTCCCTTTACCGAAAAGCTTTTCAAGCGAAAAGATGCCGTCTACGCCGAGGTTTCTCCCGAAAGCCGCGATCATTTAGTTTCGCGGATCAAGGCTGAATTCTATCGTCCTGGGATATTGGTTGTCCTTGAAGGGCTTGATGGCTCCGGGAAGAGCACACTGGCCAAAAATCTAGCCAAGGCCCTTAAGGCCGAAGGTTTTAAAGTGTATCTCACTTATGAGCCTACCAACGGCGAATGGGGGCAAAAGATTCGCGAACATCTCTCAGCGGGGTCAAAGATCTCTCCAGCGGCCTTGGCTGAGCTCTTCTTACGAGACCGACGAGAACACGTTACCAAAGAGATCCTTCCCAGGCTTGAGACAGGGCATTTGGTCCTTTGTGATAGATATTACCTCTCCACCATGGCCTACCAAGGGGCCTGTGGGCTTGAGGTAGAAGAGCTAAAGCGTCGAAATGAGACCTGGGCCCCGGTGCCGGATCTGGTGCTCTATTTAGATCTCCCCGTAGGAGAAGGGGTCAGACGCCTTGAGAAAAAGCCCCTTTACAAACCCGAAGTATTCGAGACAACCAATTTTTTGAACAAAGT
>CAZKEG010000239.1:0-2360 GCA_964551715.1 uncultured Thermodesulfobacteriota bacterium | reverse complement strand
GGTTACCCAACCGCTCTAGCGGCCTACCCGGGAGCTTCGGGCGGGCCACCCTCAAGCGCTCCCCTACATGGCCTTTCTCCGGGTGGGGTTTGCCGTGCCCTCTCCTGTTACCAGGAGAGGCGGTGGGCTCTTACCCCACCTTTTCACCCTTACCCCGCTTACGCGAGGCGGTCTGTTTTCTGTGGCACTTTCCAGGGGTTACCCCCTCCGGGCGTTACCCGGCACCCTGCCCTGTGGAGCTCGGACTTTCCTCCGAGCCAAAGGCCCGGCGACCACCGACCGACCCCGTTTAAAAGATAATCCATCCAGCAAAATTGGCTATTCTTTTTCTGGTTGATCGGATCCTTGTTTCTTTTCCGCAGACTCAGGATGCAGAGCAGCTAAGACCTCTTCGTAGGCCTTTTTGTAATAAATGATGCGCTGACATATGGGACATTCATGAACTTGATCATCACGGATGAGTTCATTGTAAAGCTGAGGAGGGATGTTCATGTGACAGCCGTCACATATAGCCTCTAATACACCAACCACGGCGATCCCATTCCGACGACTTTTGATAAATTCATAACGATTGAGTAACCTGGCTGGAATACGGCTGGCTATAGCCTCTCGTTCTTGCCAAATATTTTCTCTCTTTTTGTCTAGTTCCGCTTTCTTCGCCTCGTATTTGGCTCGTTCCTCAGCGACACGTTTTTCTAACTCAGCTACCTCTTGAGATACTTTTTCTTTTTCTTTAGCTAAGTCTTCTAATCGTTCCATTAATTGTAAAAGTTCTTCTTCTCTTTTTTTATTGGCCTTTTTGATCTCTTCAATTTCTTTAAGAAGGGCCTGATATTCCCTTTGAGCCTTTACTTCCATGAGACGATTCTGGCTCTTACGCAGACGCTGATACTCTTGCTCAAGCTCATCTTCATATTCGCGTCTCTTGAACTTAAGTTCTTCTATCTCGTTTTCTAATTTTTCAAATTCTTTTTTCTTAGCTTCTAAGCTTTTTTCTACCTCTTGAAGTGATTCCGGACATCGTTCTTTTTCTTTATCCAAAGCCAGGAGTCGGAGATCAATATCCTGTAATTTAATAAGATTAACCATTTCTTCTCGCACATTTACCTCCTTTGGAAACTAGATCTTAATCAATTTGAAGGGCGATTTATCTTCTAATTGACTAATCTTTATCGTCGCTTGCTGAGATCTGGCCCATTTTTCAAGGTATTTGGCCAGTTCAGGGACGACGAGATGTTCCGTTTCAAAGTGACCAGCCACAATGACCGGGAGGCCTAAGGCCTCGGCCTCTCTTGCTTGGTGATATTTTATCTCCCCGGTGATATAGACCTCAGCCCCGCTTTTTAACACCTGAGGCAAGAGGTCACCCCCAGCCCCTCCGCACACAGCCACCTTCTCTATCTCTCGTCTCTCGTCTCCAATGATTGAAACTTGGTCACTGCCGGTGACCTTAGCCACCTTTCGAGCTAGTTCGAGGACGGTCATCGGTAAGGGAAGAACTCCCAAGCGACCCAGACCAAAACGGGGATCGTGATCTTGTAAGGGATAAAGATCAAAGGCCATCTCTTCGTAGGGATGAACCTCTTTCAGAAGGGAGATGACCCGGGGAATTTCGAAAAAAGGGACTTGGACCTCGAGTCGCCATTCGGAAACACGTTCAAGCCTTCCCTTTTCGCCATACCAGGGTTTGGTCCCTTCTCCGGGGAGATAGGTCCCCACACCGCTTACGGCAAAGGTGCACCCGTAATAAGCACCGATCACCCCGGCCTCGGTTTGAAGAAGGGCTTGGCGTATCTTTTCTTCATAGCCCTTGGGGATAAAGACCACGAGCTTATAAAGTTTTGAGCCTGGACATGGAGAAAGGGCCTTGGTTACTCTAACCCCTAAGGCCTTGGCCAGGATATCACTTACTCCCCCTTTAGCAGAATCAAGATTGGTATGGGCCGCGATACAGGCTAGATCGTGTTTGAGGAGTAAAGAGAGGGTCCTTCCTAAGGGTGTTTCCAGGTCTAAAGACTTCGGGGCCTTGAAAAGGAGAGGATGGTGGATAACTAGGCAGTCAATACCTTTAGCCAGGGCTTGTTTAAGGACTTCTGGAGTTAGATCAAGGGCCACACCGAGATGGGTGACAGGCCTTCGGCGGGAACCCACCTGTAGCCCGACATTATCCCATTCTTCGGCTAAACTCCTTGGGGCCCATGATTCAATCGCTGATAATACATCTTGAACAGTAACGGCCATTTTTAGGCAAAATAAAAAGGTGCAAACACCATGCTTGCACCCCGTTTGGTGGGCCCACCTGGACTCGAACCAGGGACCTACCGGTTATGAGCCGGTGGCTCTAACCAGCTGAGCTATGG
>CAZKEG010000238.1:0-2368 GCA_964551715.1 uncultured Thermodesulfobacteriota bacterium | reverse complement strand
TTAGGCAGGCGGGAGGATCGCGGATAAATTTCTCCCAAAAGAGAAAAAACAAGGCTTCGCAAGGGCATGGGGATCTTTCCTCTTAGACGGCTTTCCCACAGATGAGGGATATAACGAAAGGTGTAGCCGCCAAAACTTTCATCTCCTCCATCACCGGAAAGCGCTACGGTCACATTTTGACGCGCCATCTGACACACATAATACGTAGGCACAGCGCTTGAGTCGGCCAAAGGTTCATCAAAATGCCAAGCCAGTTTAGGGAGAATATTTTTTACCTCTGGTTTAACCACAAACTCTCGGTGTTCGGTACCAAGATGAGTGGCAATCTCGCAGGCCACCGGAAGTTCATTGAGACGCGGATCATCGAAGCCGATAGAATTGGTCAAAACCGGCTGTCTTAAAATTTCTTGCATCTTAGCCACTACCAAAGGAGAATCAATTCCCCCGGAAAGAAAGGCCCCTAAAGGGACTTCGCTGATAAGCCGGGTACGAACAGCCTCTTCCAAAAGAGGCCAAAATTCCTCCAAAGTGGCCTTAAGAGGACGCTCCCAAGGGACAAATTTTATTTCCCAATAGCGAAATTCTTTCAGGCCCTTTTCGGAAAAGATGAGGGCGTGGGCCGGAGGGAGCTTCCTTATGGCTCGAAAGATAGTAAGCGGAGAAGGAATATAGCCAAAAGAAAAATAGCAATCGATAGCCTCGGGCCCAAGTTTCCTAGGTCCGCCAAAGGCCAAAAGGGATTTTATTTCCGACGCAAAGACCAAAAAAGGACCATTTACCCCATCATAAAGAGGCTTTTTACCCAGACGATCCCTGGCCAGAAAAAGTTTACGTTCTTGCCCATCCCAAAGGGCAAAGGCAAACATGCCATAAAGTTTCTCAACACAATCTGGCCCCCAGGCCTGGTAGGCCTTTAGAATTACCTCGGTGTCACTTCTGGTGGCAAAACAATGGCCTTTAGCTAGGAGTTCCTCTCGCAGCTCAAGAAAATTGTAAATTTCGCCGTTAAAGACGATCACCGAGCCCGTCTCTTTGTCTTTCATTGGCTGCTTGCCGCTGGAGAGATCAATAATGGCCAAACGCCGGTGCCCTAAGGCCACAAATTGATCCAGGTAAAACCCCTCTTCATCCGGCCCTCGGTGGGCAAGGAGCCGGGTCATTTCCTCAAGAAGGGACCTTACCTCCTCAACACGGTGCCCTTCCAAATTTACGAAACCAGCTATGCCGCACATCCTTGTGGCTCAGAAATCGGATTCACGCCTCGAGGTGCCCCCTCATTTCCGATCTTTAAGATCCATTTCCTTTTTCCGTATTGAAGAAAAGGAATTGATCCCTTGGGGCTATTCTCCACTCGCCATTTGCCGTTCGCCATTCACCAATCCCCATTTGCCGATAAAGAGATCGGTATTCTTGCATCATCTTGGTAAAAGTGAAATGACTTTTAAAACGTTCCCTCGCCGCCTCACCCATTTTCCGAGCCAAATCCTGCTTTTCAGCCAGCAGCGAAAAGGCCGCGGCCATCTTAACGGCATCCCCCGAAGGAACGACAAACCCCGTCTCACCATCAGCTACTACTTCCGGATTCCCCCCCGCATCGGTCACCACACAAGGAAGACCCGCCGCCATGGCCTCAAGTAAAGCAAGCGATGTCCCTTCACTAAAACTCGAAAGGACAAAACAATCAGCCGCTTGGATCAGGCGTACGGCGTCTTCACGAAAACCGGTAAAGACCACCTCCCCCTCAAGGCCCAATATCCTTACAAGCGCCTCAAGCTTTTCTCTTTCTGGACCATCTCCAATGAGAAAGGCCCGGAGGCACCCATTTTGTTCCCTGGCTATCGCTAGGGCCTGAAGAAGCATGGGGAGGTTTTTGATGGGGTCAAAACGCCCTACCGTAGTTACGACGAAATCTTCTTCACTAAATCCCCATTCCTGACGTAAGTGTTGCCTTTCCTCCGCAGAAAGGTGGGGAATGTCTTTTATGCCGTTATAGATGATACGGATCTTTTGACGCGAAAGGCCTTCGTATAGTACCAGACGTTCTCGTACTTCCCGAGAGACAGCCACAATTTCGTGGGCAAGCCTCTGAAAAAAGAGATGGTTAATCAAGTTTTTAAGCGGTTTTTTGACCTCTGGCCAATGACGACCATGTTCCATAAAGAGGAGCTTAACCGATGGTGTTAAAAGTCTGGCCAGGGCTCCATAGAAAAATGGAGAGTATTGGTGGGCGTGGATCAAGTCTACTTTTTGTCCTTTAAGTAGGCGTGCGAGGGCAAACACCACCGAAAGGTCTATCCCCGGACTCCGGTAAAGGGCGTATACCGGGATGCCTTCGCGCCGCAATTTTTGGCCCCAAACTCCCGGCTCA
>CAZKEG010000237.1:0-2398 GCA_964551715.1 uncultured Thermodesulfobacteriota bacterium | reverse complement strand
CTCTAGTGGAGTTCAGTCGGTTTGACAAATTTATTAGGACTTTTTTGGTCCTCTGGTAAATGTGCCTAAAAGTTAAATCCTGTTTAAAGGTCTTTTGGCCGAAAAATATCTAAACTTAGGCCTTAAAACCAATAAATTCTGGTTGACTCTCTCTGGGCGGGTTATTATTTAGCCAAATAAAGGGGTAGAAAATGTCTTCTTTTACCCTTACCGATCGTGTCAGGGCGTGGAGTAAGCCTTTTTTGGCCCCGGTAGCCGATTTCCTGGCCCGACTTAAGGTCTCCCCTAACACGGTGACCATCTGTGGTTTTCTGGGGTGTGTCCTGGTTGGTATCGCCTTAGGCCTTGGACATCCGCGGTTGGCCGGTCTCCTGCTCATCATCTTTGGCCCGCTGGATGCCGTTGACGGTCTTCTGGCCAGGCGCAGCCAAAGGCAGACCAAGTTCGGCGCCTTTTTGGATTCCACCCTTGACCGTTATTCCGAGATCGCCATCTTCACCGGTTTAGTCTTCTATCTCCTGAGTTTGGGGCAGAGGTTTGCCGTGGTCTTGGCCCTGGTGGCTTTGGCCGGCTCGCTCATGGTGAGCTATACCCGAGCCCGGGCCGAGGCCCTTGGTTTTGAATGTAAGATAGGGCTCCTTACCAGGTTTGAAAGATTGGTCATCCTCACCGCCGGCCTGGTCTTCAATCTCATCCATCCGGTGCTCATCCTCCTGGCCATCTTTACCAACCTTACCGCGGTCCAAAGGGTGCTCCATGTCTGGCGACAATCAAGGAGCTGAGCCGGGGACCCTCTATTTAGTAGCCACCCCCTTGGGCAATCTATTCGATATTACCTTAAGGGCCTTAGAGATCCTTCGCACCGTAGATATCATTGCCGCCGAGGATACACGCACTACACGCAAGTTACTTTCTCGCTATGAAATCAAGGCTCCAAAACTGCTGGCCTATCACGAACACAACGAGGTTCGTCGGGCCCGAGAAATCGTCAAATTCCTAGAGAAGGGGAAAAGTGTGGCTTTGGTGAGCGAGGCCGGGACTCCGGGGATATCAGATCCTGGAGCCTACTTGGTAAACCTGGCCCATCAGAAAGGCCTTTCGATACGCCCCATCCCCGGGCCTTCTGCCGTGGCTACAGCCTTGAGCTGTGCCGGTTTTGAATTAAAAGAGGGTTTTGTTTTTATTGGCTTTCTCCCGGCCAAGGCCGCGGAAAGACGGAGGTGGTTAGAGGAGCTTCGCGGAGAGAGGCGACCGATGGTCTTTTACGAGGCCCCTCATCGCCTGCTAAAGACCCTTACCGATATGTTGAACATCTTTGGCGAACGGGAGGCCTTCCTCGCCCGGGAGATGACCAAGGTCCACGAGGAATACCGACGAGGAAGTCTCTCTCAATTCAAAAGACGGTTTGAAAAAGAAGCTCCCCGGGGAGAATTTACCTTGGTGGTCAAAGGGGTCGAAGGAGAGCCCATCCCTTCTGAAGAGGACATCAAGGCCCGCCTCAAAGATCTTCTAGACCAGGGACTTTCTACCAAGGAAGCCGCCCAGAGGACAGCCCAAGAATTGGGTCTTCCTCGAAGCCGCATCTATCCTTTGGCCTTGGAGTTGCTTGAGTCTAACTAGTCTATTTGGCCCTTGCATTAAGACCAAAAGCTTTTAAAAAGTAGCTAATTTGAGTAGGGGCAGGGAAGTGAGACAGGATTTCTGGCCTAAAGACTTGAAAGACATCTATTTGGCAGACTTACATATCCATAGCCGTTATAGCCGGGCCACAAGTCGGGAGATGACCATACCGGTCTTGGCTCGTACCGCCAGAGAAAAGGGGCTTCGCCTGATCGGTACCGGTGATTTTACCCATCCGGCCTATTTTGAAGAGCTTAGAGAATTTCTAGAGCCTGCTCCGGAAGAAGGGCTTTATGTCTATCGGGAGGATCCTGAAGGGACGCGGTTTGTCTTGAGTGCCGAGGTCTCTAATATCTTTTCCCAAGGGGGAAAGGCCAACCGACGGGTCCACACCCTGATCCTGGCCCCGAGCCTGGAGGTGGTGCGGGAGGTCAATCTGGCCCTTGCCCGCCTGGGGAACCTTGAGGTCGATGGCCGCCCCACCTTTGGTTTTCCAGTAAAAGAGCTTGTAAGGCTCTTGCGCCAGATCTCTCCGGACATCCTTATCATTCCTGCCCATGTTTGGACCCCTTGGTACTCGGTCTTCGGGGCCTTCTCTGGGTTTGATTCTTTGGAAGAATGTTTTGAGGAAGAATTGGAATATATCTTTGCCTTGGAGACCGGGCTTTACTCTGATCCGGCTATGAATTGGCGGCTCTCAGGCCTTGATCGTTTTACCTTGGTATCTAATTCCGCCGCCCATTCCCCGACCAAATTAGGTCGAGAGGCCAATGCCCTT
>CAZKEG010000236.1:0-2416 GCA_964551715.1 uncultured Thermodesulfobacteriota bacterium | reverse complement strand
TCCCGCATCCATTTACCTTTACGCCCCCTTATCCGGTGCCTGCGTCGCCGCGCCTGGTCATCGGGCTCACCTTGGTGGGCCGGGGCATTCAGTATTTTCCGCACTTTGTTCTGGCCTTTGAGGCCGTGGGGAAAAGGGGTCTAGGGGAAAAGCGCGTCCCTTTTCGCCTGGCAGGGATACGGGATCATCGCTACCGGCGCCCCCTTTATCAGGGCGGGCAACTGGCTCCACCTGAGCTTTACGAAGAGTTTCCGAAAAAGCCTTGCTCGCACTTGAGGCTTGTCTTTCACACCCCGGTGACCTTGCGTTACCAAGGCCAATTGGTAACGCCGCAAACTTTTGCCTTTCATGTGCTTGTCCGCAACCTCTTGCGCCGCCTCTCAAGCCTTTCTTATTTTCACGCTGGCCAAGCGCTTGACGTGGACTTCAAGGGCCTTATCGCCCAAGCAGAAAAGGTGCGCACGGTAGCGCAGGACCTCCGCTTGGTCACTATCCGCCGTTACTCGGCCAGGCAAAAGCAGGTCATGCCTCTACGGGGCCTGATAGGTGAAGTGCACTTTCAGGGTGAAATCACGCCTTTTACCCCTTTTTTACAGGCCGGGGAGTTGGTACACGTGGGCAAGAATACTAGTTTTGGCTTTGGATACTATGTATGCTGTTATGAAAAATACGAAATCAGACATTGAGGCTAGCAAGGCACGCTAGCCAGAAGCTTTACAAGCGCCCAAAGGGCTTTTATAGCCTTAGGGCATGTGGCCTAGGCTTTATCCACACCCCGAGGCCCATCCAAGGCTACTTTTTGCCGATGGGAAGGGGCGGATCTACGATTATCCCGAGTTACTTGCCCTTGGGCTCTCGGGCTTTGACCTCTTCCTACCGAAGAAAGAAGATTTCATCCCCCTACCCCAAGGAAGTGCCTTGTATGTGCTCCCAGACCGCCACCCTATCGGCCTTGATCCCAAGACCGAAGAGCCAATAGTGCTTTATGAAAATCCATATATCCCTGGTGAGCCAGCCTATGCCGTGGCCGCCTATCTGGCCCCGGCTCATACCCAGCTCTATCTTGCCCCTTACGTGGAGGCTAAAGATGATCTTTCCCCGCTCCCCCTCTTCTCTTATGCCTGCGTCGGTTGGTGGCAGGGGCGCTTCTGGGCCACGGCCTTTCGCTCGGATTTCGATCACCGCCAGGAGGTACGTTTCTTCAATGAAGCCCGTCTTGAAAAAGAAGCCACCAAGAAATTAGCGGTCTTTCCCCGAAATCGCCTGGTTCGACACTTGGTGGAAAATTGTGTTAAGCGTTATCGCTGCCCGGCGGCCCGTAATTTTGTACTCGGACGCTGGGAGGCACCTATCCCCACCTCCCCGAGTTGTAATGCCCGGTGCTTGGGTTGTCTCTCCGCTCAGGATCAAGAAGGTCCACATATAGCCCAGGAGAGGATCACCTTTGTCCCCACACCAGAAGAAATTGCCGAGGCCATGATCCCCCACTTAAAAAAGGCTTCGCGAGCCGTAGTCTCTTTTGGGCAAGGGTGTGAAGGAGAACCGCTTCTTCAGGGCAAGACCCTTGAAGCAGCCATTCGTCTCATGCGAAAAGCAACCACCCGCGGGACCATTAATCTCAACAGTAACGCTAGTCTACCCGAAATTATAGAAAGACTTTGCCGGGCAGGTCTTGACAGCCTCCGAGTAAGTCTGGCCAGTGCCAGAGCTTGGTATTATGAGGCCTATTTTCGACCAAAGGGTTACAGGTTTGAAGACGTGGGCGAAAGTATCAAGCGTATGAAAGAGGCCGGGGGGTTCGTCTCCTTGAATCTCTTTGTTTTTCCCGGGCTTACCGACGAAGAGGAGGAATTTGAGGCCTTAAGCGAAATAATTGCCCTTGGCGTAGATTTTATCCAACTCCGCAACCACGCCATAGATCCTTTGTGGTATTTAAAAAGGCTTGGATTTAAACCAACAAACAAGGTATTGGGGGTAAAAGAATTGGTCCATCGCTTAGCTCAAAGGTTCCCGCGCCTTCGTTTTGGTTACTTTAATCCCCCTCTACGCTAACAGAAATGATCAATATAAGCCTCGTTCTGACCATTATTTTGATCCTTGGCCCCTTCTCATCGGTCAAGGCCCTAGAGCGTTTTGTCCTCTCCGAGGATGTCTCCGTGGTGGGAGAACTTACCTGGCATACGGTCTCTAAAAACGAGACCCTCCTTGACATCGCCCGTTACTATGACCTGGGCTACAATCAGATCGTCCTGGCCAACCCCGAAATCGATCCCTGGTTACCCCCGGTAGGTAAACCGGTATTGATTCCCTCTTGCTATGTGCTCCCGGAGAAAAAGGTGGGCATCGTGGTCAATCTGGCGGAGATGCGCCTTTATTTCTTTTGCCTAGAAGGTGGAAAAAAAATAGTTTATACCGC
>CAZKEG010000235.1:0-2437 GCA_964551715.1 uncultured Thermodesulfobacteriota bacterium | reverse complement strand
ACTACGACCAAGGTGGTAGCATAGGTTTCGTTAATCTGCAAAAGGAGATCGACCACCTCTTGGGCTGTGCGGAGATCAAGGTTTCCGGTGGGTTCATCTGCCAGGATGACCGGAGGATTCATGACCAAGGCCCGGGCAATGGCCACCCGTTGTCTCTCCCCTCCGGATAGTTCACCCATTTGGTGGCTTAGACGATGTGAAAGCCCTACCCGGCGAAGGACTTCCTTTGCGGCTTCTTTGGCTTTGTTTACCGGCCAACCGGCGATAAGGGCTGGGAGCATCACGTTTTCCAGGGTATTAAATTCCGGTAACAGATGATGGAATTGGAAGACAAAACCGAGTTTTTGGTTACGAAAGCGCGAAAGGGTTCCTTCTGGAAAGGAGAAGACATCTTGGCCGAAGTGATAGACCCTACCTGAGGTAGGACGATCGAGGGTGCCTAGGATATGGAGCAGGGTGGTCTTTCCTACTCCCGAGGCCCCGACAATGGCCACCCTCTCTCCGGCCAGGATGGAAAGGTTGACCCCTTTAAGCACCTCCACCCTCTGTTCACCGGAGCCGAAGGTCTTGACCACTTCCTGGGCAGAGATGGCTACCTTAGCCATAACGCAAGACCTCAGCCGGAGGGAGCTTAGCCGCCTGCCTGGCCGGGTAGATCGTGGCCAAAAGGGCCAGGATCAAGGCCGAGATCGAAATCACCGTCACGTCAAAGGGTTGGACCAGGACCGGGAGATGGTCTACGAAATAGACATCAGTAGGCAGTTTGATCAAGGGATAACGGGCCAGCAGGAGACAGATCCCTAAGCCCCCGGCCACGCCGAGGATCATACCCAGGGCTCCTAGGAGAACACCAGTAAGCATGAAAATGCGCAGAATACTCCGATCACAAGCCCCCATGGACTTGAGGATGGCGATATCCGGGCGTTTCTCGGAAACAAGCATGATCAAGGCCGCTACGATATTAAAGGCCGCTACCAGGACGATGAGGGTGAGGATGATGAACATGGCCATCTTTTCCAGTTTTAAGGCGGAGAAGAGACTGGCGTTCATGCGCCGCCAATCAATGACCCAATAGGGGAAGCCGAGCTTGGCCGAGAGCACTTTGCTGAATTCCGTGGCATAGAAAGGATCGTTTAGGCGGACTTCAAGCATGGTTACCGCCTGGCCTATCTGGAGGAGTTGTTGGGCGGTGGCCAGGGAGATGAAGGCCAGGCTGGCGTCGAATTCATAAAGACCGGTCTCAAAGATACCAACCACCTGAAAGGTCTTGATCCTGGGCAATAGACCAAAAGGAGTGGCCCGTCCCTGGGGGACAATGAGCCGGACCCGATCCCCGATCATTACTCCGAGGGAAGCCGCTAACCTCTTCCCCAAAACAATACCCGGTGGAGTTTTCTTTTTAAGGGTCAAAAGAGAGCCTCCATCCATACGTAAACTGGTAAATACTTCCTGGGCCTTACCAGGTTCTACCCCTCGGATGACTACCCCGGCTTGTCCTTGGGCTGAAGTGAGGAGCCCTTGGAGGGTGACGCATGGGAGCACGGCCTTTACTTTTACCTCTCCTTCGCCTCGCAGCCTGGCCCAGAGGCCGGAAAGGCCCCTTTTTTTCAAATGCGTCTTGGCGATCTCCCGGGCCAGGGCTTGGTAATTGATGATTTCTCCTCCCAGCCGCTGCACCGTGATATGAGCATTAATCCCGATTAATCGATCACGTAGTTCTTTTTGAAATCCGGCCATCACGGCGATGACCACGATCAGGGCCATGACCCCGATGGCCACCCCGACCACGGCCATGATCGAAATAAAGGAGGTAAAGCGGTGTCGCTTACCAGAAACGATATAACGAAAGGCCACATACCACTCAAATCGTTTCATAGATCTACTTCTTAGGCCTTAAATGGGGGAAGAGGATTACCTCCCGAATAGAGGGCGAATCGGTAAACAACATGACCACGCGGTCAATGCCGATCCCTTCACCGGCTGCAGGTGGCATACCGTACTCAAGGGCCCGGATGAAGTCTTCGTCGATCTCAGGATGAATCTCTGGATCATCGGCCAGGCGTCGACGCAGTTGTTCCTCAAATCTCTCCCGTTGATCACGAGGATCATTAAGTTCAGAGAAGGCATTGGCTATTTCGTGCCCGGCGATGAAGAGTTCAAAGCGATCAGCCACCGAGGGGTCTTTTTCATTTCGTCGAGCCAGAGGGGAAATGTCTACTGGAAAGGCAATAATAAAGGTCGGCTGGATGAGTTTTGGCTCGACCAAGGCGTCAAAGAGCTTGGCCCAGAGTTTACCGAGGACCAGTTCCCTTTCGTCGATCTTGATCTCGTGTTCCTTGGCGAAGGCAATGACCTTCTCTCGGTTGGCCAACACCTCTTCCGGTACCCCACCGATCTCGAGAAGGGCCTGATAGAACGGGATACGAGGCCAAGGAGG
>CAZKEG010000234.1:0-2440 GCA_964551715.1 uncultured Thermodesulfobacteriota bacterium | reverse complement strand
TAAGGTAGGGACCTCGATTTCTCCACCGAGGATGGCGTAAGTGACCGGAACAGAGACTTTCAGATAGAGATCTCGTCCGCGTCTCTCAAAGACCTTATGGGGACGTAGATGGACCCGAAGATAGAGATCCCCTGGTGGGCCGCCATAAAGCCCACCCTCTCCTTCACCCGGCACCCGAATGACCATCCCGTCTTCTACTCCAGGCGGGATCTTGACCTTGAGGACCTTTCTTATTCGGACCCGGCCCTCACCTCGACATTCTGGACAGGGATCAGAAATAAAGGTCCCCACGCCTTTACAATGCGGGCAGGTGGTGCTCAGTCGGAAGAAACCCTCGGAATGAACGATATATCCGCGGCCTTTACAGGTAGGACAATATTGTGGTGTCGCTCCAGGGGCCAGGCCACTTCCTCCACAGGTAGTACATGTTTGGTAGCGTTCTATCTCTAGCTCTATCTCTTTACCGTGAAGGACATCCTCAAGATCGACAGAGATTTCATAGGAAAGATCAGCCCCGGTCTGCGGGCGTCTTTCTGCGCGTCGTCTCTTCTTGAATCCTCCCCAACCACCCAAAAATTCTTCAAAGAGATCGGAAAAAGCAGAGAAAATGTCTTCTACATCGGTGAAACCGCGGTAACCCTGATCATACAAACCACTATGCCCTCGAGCGTCGTAAATAGCTCGTTTTTCGGGATCAGAGAGGACCTCATAGGCCTCGGAGATTTCCTTGAATTTTTCCGCCGCTTCTTTGTCTCCGGGATTGCGATCCGGATGATACTTAAGGGCCAGCCGACGATAGGCCTTTTTGATCTCCTCTTGGCTGGCCTGGGGTGAAACACCCAAGATTTCGTAATAATCCTTTTTGTTCACGGCTGTTTTTCACCAGGTAATTTCCCAAGATCAATCAAGTCTGCCAAGGGAAATTCTTCTACTTCTTTGCTAAGTTGTTCAATATTTTCAAAGGAGACCTTACCAGCGGCGATCTCGCGCAGGGCCACCACTATCTCTTTGTTGTCGCATTTCACCATGGGCTTAGCCCCTTTGCGGAGCTGTTTTACCCGCTGAATGGCCAGATGGATCAGTTTGAAACGACTGGGCACCTGCCGCAGACAATCTTCAACGGTAATTCTTGCCATATGATTTCACCCCTTTGTTCAGGCTACGGCCTCAACCGCCATTACTTCCGGAACTTCTTTTTTGAGATAGCGTTCAATACCCATTTTCAAGGTCACGGTAGACATTGGACAGCCCTTGCAGGCCCCGGTCAAACGGACTTTGACCACGCCATCTTCGGTTATTTCCACTAATTCGACATCTCCACCGTCGGCTTGAAGCACGGGACGGATCTTATTAAGGGCTTGTTCCACTGCTTCACGCATAAAAGCCTCCTTCGGGATTTGCCAGCATTTTAATCATGGCTGAACCTCATGCCAAGATGGGAATAAGAGAGAAAACGATTAGATAATAAAGCTAATAAATTAGTTTATCCCCGTCAGGCCTCGGGGATTTTCGTTGAAAAAATCTCAAAGTTTCGTATAAGAAAAGATCATGCCCTTGGAAGGAGGTTAAGATGAAAGGTTTTAAAAAATGGGTCGGTTCGCTTGGTCTTATTTCCCTTCTGGTCCTGCCGGTGGGCTGTGGGCTTTCTAAAGAGGACAAAGCCCTAATGGAAGAGGCGATCAAGGCCTCTAAAGAGGCCAAGGCCGCGGCGGCTCAGTGTCAGCAGATCCAGGAGTCTTTGGCACGGGTAGAGGCCGCGGCTCAGAGGGCGGAGGCAGCGGCACGCACCGCAGCCATGGCTGCCTCGCAGGCCGATGCAGCGGCTAATCGAGCGGCTCAGGCAGCGGCCAAGGCCGATGCGGCGGCAACCAAGATCGAGCGTGTCTTTGAAAAGAGTTTGCGTAAATAAGATTTTAACGGTGTCTTCGCCGAACCTCTCCGACCTCGGTGGGGACACCGTTGGGCTTTTTGATTAACTCCTTGACCTTGATCAGGTCGAGGAGAAGGTGAGTATTTGTCTTTTCTTGGAGGGAGTTAGCCAGCCTAATAATTTCAAAAACAGGGGAAGATATTTTCTGTTCAAAGTCTGGAAAGGCTTGAAGGTATATCTTGTCCTTTTTCAGGCCCAGTTTGTATGGCTGGTAAATAATAAAGACCGGAGTGCCCACTGGGACCAAGGGGAAGAGGACCTCTATGTCTTCCGGATATAATCGAATACATCCATGACTGACCCGCCGACCAATACCCCAAGGTTTATTGGTCCCGTGAATGGCGTAGGAACCCCGTGAGAGATAAAGGGCATAGTCTCCAAGAGGATTATCCGGCCCTGGGGGGATGACCTCCGGCAAAGAAGGATCTTCTTCGCGAATAGACTTAGGAACATGCCAATAAGGCCTATATTTTTTGCGCACAATGGTATAGACCCCTAATTTGGTCAGTT
>CAZKEG010000233.1:0-2451 GCA_964551715.1 uncultured Thermodesulfobacteriota bacterium | reverse complement strand
CTGCTGTCAGGGACCTCCGTAAGACCAGCCAGAGTCTTTTGGGCCAGATCCTCTTAGGAGGTCTACATTGCACAGATTTCCTTCACCAAGGGCCAGGGAGTAGATGAAGGAGAGGAGGTAGTGGGTATCGGAGGGACCACGGTTACGGATTTTGAGCTTGATGCTCTTGTCAAGCAACTGAGGGAGTTTAAGGTAAGCGGCGAAACGAGCGAGAAAGGTGAGGCCACCTTTAGAGGTGAGGAGTTCATCAGTGAAGTCAACTTCGACCTTAGGTGGTAGAATGCTCATAGGGCACCTCCTGGGTGAAAGGGGTTTATTGTTTGAAACTCTTTATACCCCTGGTTTGGTGCCCTTTCTCCTTTTTCTTATCCGGGACTTAAGGTGAAATCTCCTTGCCAAAATAGAAAGCTCTGTTTAAGCTAAAAAAGTCTCGTTTTTTATCGAAAAGTTTAGACAAGATAAATCCCTTTAAAATCTTCCCTTAAAATAAAAGAGCTTTATTAGGAGCATCTTATAAGGAGGGAAAAAACATGGGCGGTCGTTCGAGAAAGTCGGCCCTAAGGCAAAAATTGGCCAAATATTATCGTGAGCGAGAAAATCCGTTGGCCCTGGGTTTTCTCCAAGAAGAGATTATCCGCCTCAACAAGGAGCGGATGGAGATATTAAACGAAAACCTTCGTCTCCTACAAGAACGAGTCCAGAAAGTCGAAGATAAAGAGGAAAACGTCTCCCGTTTAATCATCAAAAAGTTCGGCAGCGAGCCGGATCGCAAATTTATCAACCGAGCCTTTTATGAAGCCCTCTATCCTATCACCCTGGAATACCAATGTATCCCCCTTCATGCCATCTTTATTTGGTATCTTCAGGCCTTAGAGCTGGTGTATGGCGAGAAACTAAATCAGGCCCATTTCAATCGGCTTCAAAAGTGGGTTAGGCGGTGGTTGACCAACATGACCGAGGAAGACAACATGAAGCTCAAAAGTGAGATTATCACCTGGATCCTCAACAAATTTGCCTAATTGGGGAAGAATTTCTTCTCCCGAGCCCGTTGGTAGACCTTAATAGCGCAGTACTCTCCACACATGGTACAGGCCCTACCTTTAGATACACCGCCTTCTAAGCGATAGCGACGGGCCTTCTCCGGGTCGAGAGAGAGCTTTATCTGGGCTTCCCAATCAAGCCTAGCCCTGGCCTTGGCCATCTCCAAGTCCTTTTCAAAGGCCCCGGGGACCTTTTTGACGATATCAGCGGCATGGGCAGCGATTCGGGCGGCAATAACCCCTTCACGCACGTCTTCTAAGGTAGGCAATCGAAGGTGTTCCGCCGGCGTGACATAGCAGAGAAAATCAGCCCCGGCAGCAGCCGCTACTGCCCCACCGATAGCGCAACCGATATGATCATAACCAGGGGCAATATCAAGGACCAACGGGCCAAGGACATAAAACGGAGCACCGTGACAAAGCTTTTTCTCAAGCAACACATTGGCCTCGACTTGGTCAAGGGGGACATGTCCCGGCCCTTCAATCATTACCTGGACGCCGGCCTCCCAGGCCCGAAGGGTGAGCTCCCCCAAGATGATCAACTCTTGAATCTGCGGGCCATCGGTGGCATCAGCCAAACATCCTGGTCTGATACCATCACCTAAAGAAAGGGTTATGTCGTATTCCTTGGCAATGGCTAGGAGATCGTCAAAATGTTCATAAAGAGGATTTTCTTTCTGATTGTAAACCATCCATTCAACTAAAAAAGATCCACCACGGGAGACCACCCCTAAGACTCTCTGCCGGCTCTCAAAACGTTCAAGCACGGTGCGGGTCACCCCGCAGTGAACGGTCATAAAATCAACTCTGTCTTCAGCCTGCTTCTCGATGGCCTTAAAGATCTCTTCCACCGTCATCTCGACAATGGGTTTGTGATGAATCTCTACCGCCTCTACCGCCGCTTGATAGATAGGCACCGTCCCCAAGGGAACAGGACATTGCTCTCGGATCCTCCGGCGGATCTCATCTATTGGACCACCAGTAGAAAGATCCATAATGGTATCCGCCCCGGCTTCTAAGGCCACTTTTAGTTTTTCAAGCTCTGGTTCTACTTCTGGTAAATCACGGGAGGTACCGATATTGGCGTTCACTTTGGTCTTAAGGCCAGCTCCAATGGCACAGGGCCTGCTGAGATTGGCTCGGCGATTGGCCGGAATAACCACCTTGCCCTCGGCCACTAGCTGGCGCAATTTCTCGGCCGGGATGTTTTCCTGTTTGGCACAAACCTCTATCTCTGGGGTTATTTCTCCCTTTTGTGCTCGTTCTTTAATAGTCATGCTCAAACCCAAATCTTTCTTTTTCAAAGAATGAATTTACTTGGCAGATGGGCGGTGTCAACCAGGCAGCTTGGCTTTCTGTCATTGCACAGCGATTATGTCACCCCTTAACTGCACAGGGATCTTGTCACCCC
>CAZKEG010000232.1:0-2461 GCA_964551715.1 uncultured Thermodesulfobacteriota bacterium | reverse complement strand
GACAATGATGTTCCCCATGCTGATGCTCTCGGTCATCGCCATCATCTATGGTGGTATCATCTGTTTGGCCCAAGATGACCTAAAGCGTCTCATTGCCTACAGCTCGGTGAGCCATATGGGTTTTGTTACTTTAGGTATCTTTTCCTTTAACGGGAACGCCATAGAGGGTGCCATCCTCCAGATGATCAACCACGGAGTAGTCACCGGGGCCTTGTTTATGTGCGTCGGGGTGGTCTATGAGCGGACCCATACCCGAGCGATTAAAGATTATGGCGGCTTGGCCACGGTGATGCCGATCTATGCCGCCTTCTTTATGGTCTTTACCTTGGCCTCCATAGGTCTCCCTGGGACAAACGGGTTCATTGGCGAATTCCTGATCCTCTTGGGTACTTTTGCTTCCAAGAAATGGGCTGCGGTCTTTGCCGCTATCGGAGTGATTATCGGAGCGGGTTATATGCTCTGGCTCTATCAGAGGGTCTTTTGTCAAGAGGTCAATCCCAAGGTGGCCGGGCTTCCAGATGTCAAGATGAGGGAAGCCATAGCCTTGATCCCGATGCTTATCTTGGTCCTTTGGATTGGTTGTTATCCGACACCGTTCCTCGGATTTATGCATGAATCAGTGCGGGCCTTACTTGAGCATGTCCACGGCGTTACCGCCCCTGCGGCGCCGATAAGCGAAATCCTAAAGGAGGGTCTCCATGTGGTCCTCCCTTCCTAGTTTCGTAGCCGTTTATCCGGAGACAATTTTGGTGGTAGTGGCCAGTGCTTTTGTCTTGCTCGATCGGGTGATCAGGAACAAAGACATCTTCACTTGGGCTACTCTGGCCACGGTAGGAGTCACTTTGGTCGTGGTCTTGGCTACCGCAGGCACGAGCTTTGGTGATGCCTACGCAGCGGATCAGTATGGTCTCTTCTTTAAGGCCATCTTCCTTTTGGTCCTCTTCTTGGCCACGCTTATCTCACCCGGGTACGGACGGGTGGTTGGGATCCACTTCGGTGAGTACTACGGGCTCATGCTCTATGCCGCGGCTGGTATGATGCTCATGGCTTCGGCCAAGGATCTGATTCTCCTTTATCTTGGTCTTGAGGTGATGTCCCTTTCCGTCTATGTCTTGGTTGGTCTGATTTATAAGGATATTCGCTCCCTCGAAGGGGCCATGAAATATTTCTTGTTGGGTTCTTTTGCCTCGGCCTTTTTGCTCTTGGCCATTACTTATATTTATGGCCTGACCAGCTCGGTAAAAATCGAGACTATCTCTCATTACATTGTTGAACATGGGCTCTTGACCAATAAGGCCTTGCTCTTTGCCATTGCCCTCTTTGTGGTGGCCTTTGGCTTTAAGGTGGCCTTGGTTCCTTTCCATATGTGGGCCCCTGATGCTTATGAAGGTGCTCCCACTTCGATTACCGCCTTCATGTCAGTGGGGCCTAAGGCCGCTGGTTTTGCCGCCATGGGTCGCGTCTTTCTCATTGCCCTCGGCGCAGCTAAATTGGGTTGGGAGCACTTCTTTATTCCGTTGGTCATTGTGACCCTTTTTGTTGGTACGGCGCTTACCGTGGTACAGACCAATATCAAACGCATGCTTGCTTATTCCTCGGTAGCCCATGCCGGTTACGCCATGCTCGGTATTATTGCCGGTACCAAGGAAGGCATGGCGGCCACCATGATGTATCTATTTATCTATGCCTTCATGAATATCGGGGCCTTTGGTGTGATCATCCTGCTTCGCCGAAAAGATTTCCTTGGGGAAAGCATCTTTGACTTTCAGGGACTTTCAAAGACTCATCCTACAGCGGCTTTATTGATGCTTCTTTTCATGTTCTCTCTGGCTGGTATACCTCCTACCGCCGGCTTTATCGGAAAGTTTTTTGTTTTCCGAGCGGCTTTTGAGGCCGGACACCCGCTATTGGTCATCTGTGCGGTGTTAGCTAGCTGTATCGCCGCCTATCCGTACTTACGTGTCGTCATGCTCATGTACATGAAGCCACCGGAGCAAGAAGTTACCCTCAATCTTACCGGGTATCTGTTTGTGGGTCTGGCTATTTCCTTGGCTGGGGTATTGGTCTTCGGGGTTTGGCCTGGTCCGCTAATTGATTTTGCCCGTAGTTGTTGTGCCGGCTTCCTCCCGTAAATGAATTATCTTTCCAGAATAAAAAGGGGCGTCTAAAAGACGTCCCTTTTTTATTTTAAACAGGCTCCTTTCAAGGATTTTTCACTTTCTCTCGGTCTTCAAGCGTCTTTCCTACAACGCCGAATAAAGGAAAAAGACCAGTTTTTGTAACTCAGTTATGATAATCAAGGAAAAAGACTCTAAAGAAAGAGATATTAAAGAATTAACCTCCTTATTGAAGTTAAACATATCACCTAAGCAACGTTTTTTAATTGAAAGAGAAATAAGATCTATTAAGGCGGGTGAAAGAGGAGAAAACGATGCAGCTTATTTTATAAATTTTTATTTTG
>CAZKEG010000231.1:0-2492 GCA_964551715.1 uncultured Thermodesulfobacteriota bacterium | reverse complement strand
AACATGAAAAAGGTGATCACGTAATCCACATAGGCGCTATGAAAACCGGCGATACTGGCCGTCCTGGTGGAAAAACCTCCAGTGGCCAGGGTGGTAAAGGCGTGACAAAAGGCCTCATAAAGATTAAGGCCCCCGGCAAGCAATAAAAGCACCTCAAGGATGGTAAAAAACAGGTAGACTCCCCAAAGGATGCGGGCAGTATCCTGAATGCGTGGGGTGAGCTTATCTTTAGTAGGCCCTGGCATCTCTGCCTGGTAAAGCTGCATTCCCCCGATTCCTAATAAGGGCAAGACGGCTAAGGAGAGAATGATAATGCCCATCCCTCCTAACCATTGGGTAAAGGCCCGCCAAAAACGAAGGGCCTTGGGTAAGTTTTCTAGGCTGGCGAAGACGGTAGACCCGGTGGTAGTAAAGCCAGAGACAGACTCAAAAAAGGCATCGATAAAACCAAGATAACCGTTGAAGATATAAGGTAGGGCCCCAAAGACCCCGGCCGCCAACCAGGCCAAGACTACTACGGCAAAGCCCTCGCGATAACCGATCTCTTCCTCGGGCTCAAGGAGGGCGACTAACAAGGCTCCTGATCCGGCGGAAATGCCGGCCGAAAGGAAATAGACCCAGGCTCTATTTTCGTCAAACCAGAGATCAACCACCAGCGGGACCAATAAGGCCAAGGCAAAGAAGAGGAGACACCAACCTAAGAGATAAAGGACCGTACCGAGTCTCATGGACCAAAGAGTTTTTCGATTTTGGGTAGGGCTTCACGTTGAACAAAGATAATCAGATCATCTCCAGGCCGGAGTTCTGTCTCCCCTTTGGGAATAACCACCTCACCGGCCCGATAGATTGCCCCGACGATGGCCCCTTTGGGAAAAGGAAGTTCTTGCAAGCGCTTGGCCTCACGAAAATAAGGGGTATCTGGAACGACCATCTCCACCACCTCGGCCTCTGAGCCCAAAAAGGTAGCCACCGAAAGGATCTGCCCCCGGCGCACAAAACGCAGGATCTGGTTGGCCGCCAAGAGTCGCGGACTCAGGGCCACATCAATGCCCAAAGGACTCAGAAGGGGAATAAAATCTGGTCGATCAATACGGATGATACTCTTTCGGGCCCCGTGGTGTTTGGCCAATAGGGCACTCAAGATGTTCACCGTATCACTGTCCGTCACGGCAATGACCAAATCCGCCCGATCTATACCTTCTTTCAGTAATTCCTGGGCCTCAAGCCCATCCAAGTGGAGGACGACCGTGTGCTTAAATTCCTCGGCTAACTCCTCACATCGGGCCTTGTCCTTTTCCACCAAAAAGACCTCTATCTTCTTGGCCTCCATCTGCCTAGCCACCAAAGAGCCCACCTGCCCGCCGCCGATGATGAAGACCCGCGAAGGGGTTTTGCTCGTAAACCCAAGCAGATACTCGATGGCCGGTATGTCTCTCTTCTTAGTGATGAGAAAGATCTTGTCCCCTACCTGGATGACATCGCTTCCGCTCGGAATAATAGTCGTCCCTCCTCGGATAATGGCCACCACGAGAAAATCATAGAGACTGCGAAGGTCCCGCAAGGCAGCCAAGGAGAGACCATTTAAAGGGCAGCCTTCTCTGATTTGATAACCGAGGAGAATAACCCGCCCCCGGGCAAATTCAGCCCAATCAGTAGCCTCTGAGATCTCGGAAAGGCGCACTATCTCCTCGGCCAAGACCCGAGCCGGATTGATGATCAAATCTAGTCCGAGTTTCTGTTCATTAAGAGGGGACCCTGAGGTCAGATAATCTTCACTCCGGACTCGGGCGATCTTTCGGGGGACCCCGTATTCTTTAGCCAGAAGGCAGGCGATGAGATTGATCTCATCGCTGTTGGTCACCGCCACAAAGAGATCGGCATCTTTGATACTCGCTTGTTCCAGGATCTTGGCCGAGGCCCCGCTTCCCCGAATGGCCATAACGTTTAGATAGCGCTCAATGCGCTTAATCTTTTCTTCGTCACGGTCGATAATGGTAATTTTGTGGCCTTCCAAGGAGAGGCGGGCAGCCAAGTGATAACCCACTTCCCCTGCGCCCACGATGATCACGTTGAGTCCCATGGCTTTCCTAAGAGCTGAGCCTAGAGGTATTCTTTGGCCAAAATTTCGGCGATCTGAACGGCGTTGGTCGCCGCTCCTTTGCGCAGATTATCCGCCACCACCCAGAGGTTTAGACCATGGGCAATGGATTCATCTTCCCGGATACGGCCTACAAAGACTTCGTCCCTTCCGGCAGCCTCTATCTGCAAGGGATATTTTTTGGCCCCTGGGTCATCAATCACCACGATGCCTGGAAAGCTGCTCAAAAGTTCCCGGGCCTTTTTTGCGGTAATCTTTTCTTCGGTCTCGACGTTTACGGCCTCGGCGTGTCCGTAAAACACCGGCACCCGTACGGTGGTGGCTGTGACAGCTATGGTGTCGTCTTCCATGATCTTTTTGGTCTCATTGACCATCTTCATTTCTTCTTTGGTAT
>CAZKEG010000230.1:0-2495 GCA_964551715.1 uncultured Thermodesulfobacteriota bacterium | reverse complement strand
ATTCCGATTGTTTTCATAAGAGAAATCGACCCAGATCTTTCATGGCCGTTTTTGAGATAGAAAGCAAGTCTTCAGAATCACGAGCCCGAACAGGTTTCCTTTACACGCGTCGGGGTGTAATCGAAACCCCGGTCTTTATGCCAGTAGGAACCCAGGCCTCGATCAAGAGTCTTTCTCCTGAAGAGGTAGCCGGGCTTGGGGCCAAAATAATTTTGGCCAATACTTATCATCTCTTTTTGCGCCCAGGACATGGCTTGATAGCCAAATTGGGAGGACTGCATCGATTTATGAACTGGCCCCGGTCTATCCTGACTGATAGCGGAGGCTATCAGGTCTTCAGTTTGTCTCAATTCTGCCAAATCATCCCGGAGGGGGCCTGCTTTAAATCCCACCTAGATGGCCAGGAACACATCCTCACCCCGGAGCTTTCTTTAAAGATTCAAGCGGCCTTAGACTCAGACATCCGTATGGTCCTTGATACCTGTCTCCCTTATCCCTGCCCCTACGATGAGGCCAAACGCCTTACCGAGCTCACCACCGAGTGGGAAACGCGTTCCAAAGAGGCCTGGGAGCGTCTAGGGCCTCAAGGCTCTCTCCTCTTCGGGATCGTGCAAGGGGGGATGTATCCGGACTTGAGGAGAAAGAGCGCTCAAGAAATCGTCGAGATCGGTTTTGACGGCTATGCCATAGGAGGCCTTAGTGTGGGAGAACCTCAGGAGACCATGCTTGAGATGATCGAGATCACTACCGAGGCCCTGCCAGAAGATCGGCCGGTCTATCTCATGGGAGTAGGGACTCCAGAAGACATCCTTGAGGCCGTCTGGCGCGGGGTAGATATGTTTGACTGTGTGCTTCCCACGCGCAATGCTAGGCGAGGAACCCTCTTCACTTCTCAGGGAAAGCTTGCTATAAAGCAGGCACGTTTTAAAGAGGATGAAAGACCTATTGATCCAGAGTGTGATTGTTACACATGTCGGAATTATTCGCGGGCCTATCTCCGCCATCTCTTTATGGCCGGAGAGCTCCTCTCATACCGCCTGAATACGATTCATAATCTCCATTTTTACTTGCGATTCATGGAGGAGATACGGCGGGCCATTAGAGAGGATAGGTTAGGTGAGTTTCGACGCAAATTTTACGAAAAAAGGGAGGAAACTACATGTTAGGAATCGCTTTTGCCATGGCTGGTCAAGCCCAACAAGGAGGAGGAAACCCCATCGTGGCCTTTTTGCCATTGATCTTGATCTTTATCATCTTTTATTTCCTCCTCATCCGTCCTCAACAAAAGAGGGCCAAGGAACACCAAAAGTTTTTAGAAGGGCTAAAGCGCGGAGATCGAGTCTTTACCTCCGGAGGCATTATTGGTCACGTAGTCCGGGTGGATAACAACGTGGTTACTTTGGAAATAGCCAATGACATCCACATCAAGGTCATCAAAAGCTATATCGCCGGACCAGTAAGCGTCATTTCAGAAGAGAAAAAATAGACTTCGCCATGGGCCGGGCGCTTGCTGTCCTGGGAACTATGTCCTCGGTGGGCAAAAGCGTCCTGGCCGCTCTAATCTCTTACCATCTAGCTCAAAAGGGCCTTAAGGTCTCTCCTTTTAAAGCCCAAAACATGAGCCTCAATGCCTTTGCCACTCCAAGAGGGGAGATGGCCTATGCCCAAGCCTTCCAGGCCTGGGCTGCTGGCAGAGAGCCCTCGGTGCGCATGAATCCCCTTCTCCTCAAACCCTTGGGAAACATGACCGCCGAATTGATCTTCCTCGGTCGTTCACAAGGAATCTTGCCCTCGGACAAATTTCGCCAGTACAAAGCCGCCTACAAAGAAAGGGTCTTTGCCGTGTTCGAAGAATTGCTCTCCGAAAATGATTGGGTGATCATCGAAGGGGCTGGTTCAGTGGCGGAACTCAATCTTTTAGAAAATGACTTTGTCAACTACGAACTCGTCCTGAAATATCGGATTCCCTTTGTCCTCGTAGGTGATATTGACCGAGGCGGCATCTTTGCCCAGATCTGGGGTACGTATGAATTGGTACCAGAAATAAAAGACCTTTCCATTGGCTTTGTCATAAACAAATTCCGTGGGGCGCCAAGCCTCTTTGAAGAAGGTGTACGTATCTTGGAGGAAAAGACCGGCAAACCCTGTCTGGGACTCTTGCCCTACTTTCACGAGAGTCTTTTCGAGGAAGATAGCGCTTCTTTAGGATCGCCAGGAGGGCGCTTTAAGACCGAAGGTCTTCGGCTGGCGGTGGTTTACTACCCGCACATCTCCAATTATCTCGACCTTGATCCTCTAAGGATGGAAGAAGACGTAGAGGTACTGCTCACCGATGATCCACAGGAACTCGAACGGGCCCACGTGATCATCCTTCCCGGAAGTAAAAATACCCTGGCCAGTCTGCGTTATCTCCGCGAAAAAGGACTCTTTGAAAAGATCAAAGAACTTTCCGGAGAGAAGATAATTTTCGGCCTTTGCGGGGGATTTCAACTCCT
>CAZKEG010000229.1:0-2496 GCA_964551715.1 uncultured Thermodesulfobacteriota bacterium | reverse complement strand
AATCTCCTAAAGAATTTTCTAAGTTAAAAACCATTTTTATTTTTAAAAAATATAATGATCAAAACTAAAAGTCAAGAGAGAAAGGCTGGTTTAAAACAAAAAGCATCCTGGTCAGGACCAAAAAAACTTTACATTTATATTGGGCTAAGGTTTAAAAATATTTGGTAAAATATTTAAGAGACCTTTGTAAAAAGCAGCGACATTGTAGGTGCCGTACTAAGTCTAATGGGGACAAAATGAAAGATTTTGCTTGTCCCCTCGACGTTTGTTTCGAACTAACCAACAATTTGACAAGGGTCTCATCTAAAATTTTAAGGAAGGAGTTGATATGTTTCGTCTTGGTTGGTTTTCCACGGGAAGAGATGAGGCGGCTAGGGAATTGCTCAAGATAGTCTGGGATCGCATAGCCGAAGGTTTTATCCCCGCCGAAATGATCTATGTATTTGTCAGCCGCCGCCCGGGAGAAAGCCGAGAAAGCGATCTCTTTTTTGAACTCTGTGGAAAACTCGGGCTTAAGACCTATTATCTTTCGGCTAAAGAATTTGAGCCAGGCTTACGCCAAAAGGACCGCGAAAGATGGCGTACCCTCTATCATCAAGCCCTTTACGAACTCATCTCTCAAGAAAAGGCCGATTTGATCGTCCTTGCCGGCTATATGTGGGTGGTTTCCGCAGACCTGTGCCAAAGGCTTCCCATGATTAACCTCCACCCAGCCCTTCCCGGTGGCCCGCAGGGAACCTGGCAAGAGGTGATCTGGCAACTCTTGGAAAAAGGCGCTATGGAAACCGGGGTCATGATGCATCTTGTTACTCCTGAACTTGATCGTGGCCCGGCGGTAACTTTCTGTCGATTTCCCATCCGAGGCCCAAAGTTTGATCCACTTTGGCAGGCCTTTGAGGAAAAATTGGCCCAGAAGGGCCTCCGAGCCATCCAACAAGAAGAAGGCGAAAAAGAACCGCTCTTTGCCCTCATCCGCGAAGAAGGGGTAAAACGCGAATTGCCTCTGATTGTTTACACCATCAAGGCCTTTGCCGAAGGCGAGGTAAGGCTCTCCGGGGAAAGGTTGCTCGACACTCAGGGAAGACCGTTGCCAGGGCCGTATGATCTATCCGAACGCATTGAAAGGCACCTTCTCTCCGGAGAGTGGTGATGCTTCGTGGCCACGGCGGCGAGATATACACCTTGGCCAAAAAGCTGGGGGTCTCCCCCGAAGAGATCGCTGACTATAGTAGCAACGTAAGCCCCCTTCCTCCTCCGGTCGGGCTTTACGAATTGTTGACCCAGAACCTTTCGGAGATAGAACGCCTGCCCGAGGTAGATAGCGAGGGCTTGCGACAGGCCCTGGCAGAAAAGGTCGGCCTTCCAGCGGAAAACATCCTGCCATCCTCCGGGACCACCGACTGGATCTTCGCTATTCCAAGGCTAATCCAGCCTAAGCGTGTTCTGATTCTTGCTCCAACCTATGCGGACTATGCCGATGCCTCACGGGCTGTTGGAGCGAAAGTTGATTACTTCTTTACCAAAGCCAAAGAAAATTTCGAGCCAGACATAGCGGCCCTAAGGCAGAAAATCCCAGGCCATGAAATAGTCTTTATTTGTAATCCCAACAATCCCACAGGGATTTTTTTAAGCCGAGAAATATTATCAGCCCTGATCCGCGAGTTCGAAGAAAACGTTTTTGTCGTGGATGAGTCTTATCTTGACTTTGTCGGCACCTTCAGAGACTCCCTCCTCTCCCTACGACCCTTTCCGGAAAACTTGGTAGTCTTGCGCTCCTTTTCCAAGGTATATCGCATCCCGGGATTGCGCCTTGGTTATGCCGTTGCCGGCAATGATTTAGCCAAAAAGCTTTGGTCAGAGTATCTTCCTTGGTCGGTGAATCGTCTTGCCCAGATAGCCGGCCCTTGGCTGCTACAGCAAGACCAATACCTCGAAGCCGTTCGGGCCATGGTCCGTACTGAAAGGACCAGGATCATACCGCAGATCAAAAGCCTCCCTGGAGTCCATTGTTTTGAAGGACGTGTGCATTTTTTTCTCTTACATTTAGAAAATTTAGAGGCATACCATATTTGGGAACGTCTCCTGAAAGGCTATTTCATCCTTACCCGTGATGCCTCTAATTTCATTGGCCTTGATAGCCATTATTTACGCATAGCCCTTAGAAGTCCCGAAGAAAATGACCGCCTGATTGAAGCCCTGAGAGAGGTCCTGGCTACATGAGAAAAATTCGCGTCGAACCCTTACCTACCTTGATCGAGACCGAAGGATTGGTCATCCTGGTCGATATCTTGCGTGCCACTTCGACCATTACCGCTGCCCTTTATCATGAGGCCAAGGTGATAAAACCCGTGGCCACGGTGGAAGAGGCCTTGCTCTTTAAGGACCAGGGTTATCTGGTAGCCGGTGAACGCCAAGGCCTACCGCTTGAAGGATTCGACCTAGGGGGTGGTATTCAAATTTTTGTGTCTGGGAGAAAAAATTAGGAGGAAAGGGGGA
>CAZKEG010000228.1:0-2561 GCA_964551715.1 uncultured Thermodesulfobacteriota bacterium | reverse complement strand
AATTTCCAAAACAGATTAGAATTAAAACTCAAAATTTGAGCTAAAAGAAAAAAAAAGAGAATCCAAAAGCAAGATTTTGCAAAGGTCTCATAACTTCAAAAGATGAAAGGACTTTTGAGGAATGATTAAAAAATTCTTAAATTTTAGAAGTCTAACGCGGCAGGCTGATGGTAAAGGTCGCCCCATGACCAGGGGTGCTTTGGACCGAAATCCTTCCTCCGTGGGCCTCAACGATACTTTTGGCCAAGGCCAACCCTAGACCGGCCTTGCCTCGGCGCCCATGGCCGCTATAAAAAGGTTCAAAAATGTAAGGCAAGACCTCCGAAGGGATACCCTCCCCTTCATCCGAGACCCAAAGGCGGACTTCCTTTTCAGAGAATTCCCATCCTAATTGAATTTTGTCCCCGCTTTTGGTATGGCGAATAGCGTTTTCTAAAAGATTGTAAAGGACTTGTTTGAGTTTATCCGGATCAGCCAGGATCTTCCCCTGTGGCCCTTCAATCAACTCCCAGACCCGATCTGGAGCCAGCAGTTTCCCCTGCTCCAAAATTTTAGAGAGAAAAGGACCTATTTCAAAGGATTGTTTCTCTAAATTTTGGGCCACCTGAAGCCTAGTCAAGTCCAAAAGTTCTTCACATAGACGCGCAAGGCGTTTGGTCTCCCTAAACATAGCCTTGGTAAGACGAGCCGCTGTCTCCGGATCATTTTGAACCCCTCGAAGAAGGACTTCCAGCGAGCCTTGAATAGCGGCCAAAGGGGTCCGTAGCTCATGGGCGGCATTGGCCATAAATTGCCTCTGGGTCTCAAAGGTCCTCTGAAGCTGTTCTACCATGTGGTCAAAGGAATGGGCTAGACGGCCAATTTCGTCTTTACGTTCCGGTAGGCGCACTCTTTGGCTGAGATCTCCAGAAGAAATCGCCTGACAGACCGAAATCATTCTGTCTAATGGTTTGAGGACCGAAGCCACCAGGAGACTGCTAAGTGCAGCCCCGATCAAAAGGGCGATAACCAAACTAGCCAAAAGAAGGTCCCGAAAACCCTTTAAAGTTTGATCAATAGGCCTAAGGTAAGTAGCTAACTGAACTACCCCAAGTATTTCTTGAGCTTGAGGGGCCTTTCGCAAGGGAATGAGCAAGACCAGGAGGGGTTCCCCTTTGAACCAAGTGGTGTAGGTGATTTCATTCTCTCCGGAAAGGGCCTTGTTGACGGCCTTAGGTTTAGGCGGGGGATCGGAAGTTCTTCGGAAGCAATTTCCCGGCGGCTAAAATCCGGCATTTTTATCCAAAATCAAGGCTGAAGTATCGCGGGAGGTGAGATCCCGGGCCAGAGGGGCGGCTATCTCTTTCAGATATTCGCTGGTAGGCGCCCCACCACGGACTTTGTATCCAACCAAAGGGGCTCGGACAATTCGGAATATAGCCAGTGTTCGATGATAGGCTTGGCTTGGGCCCTTACCCGCGTGGCCGTATTAGACAAAAGAAAATGGCGAAGATAACCGTAAAAACTAGCCCCTAACCCTCCCAAAATAAAGAGCAGGAGCCCAGAAAACAAAAGGGTGAGTTTTAATTTGAGGGAGAAATTCTTGACCATCAATCCTCGGGATGAAAGGAATATCCTACACCGTAATGGGTCCTAATAAGTTTTCTCTCTTGATCGCCAATCTTGTTCCGAAGGTGATTAATGTGGACATCAACTATGTTGGTATTCCCCACGTAGTCATAACCCCAGACGCGATGAAGTAAAGTCTGCCTGGTGAAGACTCGTTTGGGGTGTTTCATAAAGAGTTCCAATAATTTGAACTCGATGGGGTAAGCTTTAAAGGACGCCCGGAAAGGGTGACCTTTCTTGTTTCTAAATTCAGTGAGAGATCACCTCTAACGAGGATAGTGGTTTCCTGCTTCCGACCATAGCGTCGGAGGAGAGCCCTTACCCGGGCCAAAAGTTCTTCAAAATTGAAGGGCTTGGTCAGATAATCATCTGACCCGGCGTCAAGACCGGTTACCCGATCCTGGACTTCCTTTTTGGCGGTGAGCATGAAAATAGGAAGATCAAAGCCTTTGGCCCTTATTTTCCGACAGAGCTCAAAGCCATCTATATCTGGCAACATGAGATCCAAAATTAGCAAATCTACGTCTTCCTTTTCCAAAAGAGAAAGACCTTCTCTCCCGGTTTCCGCCGTAAGGACTTGATAGCCTTCGTATTTAGGACCGGCCTTTAAGAGTTCTAAAATGGTCGTTTCGTCTTCGATGATAAGCAACTTAGTCTTTTCAGACATTTTTTCTATTCGAACATTTTTAGATTTTAGAAGGCCTCAAAATTTTTCAGTTGGCTTACCTTAATTACGAGGCGTTTATCACCAGTCAGAGGGAGTCTAAAATTATATCTTTGGAAATAGAGATCAGGAAATTTTTTGTTTAATATTTCTATCTCTTCTCCCGCCCGCGGGCCTTTCATGGCCAGAAGAATACCATCTTGACGTAGAAGGGGCTTAGATAATTTCCATAATTTATCAAGAGAGGACACTGCGCGTGAGACCACCACAGCAAAATACTTCCGAGGCA
>CAZKEG010000227.1:0-2587 GCA_964551715.1 uncultured Thermodesulfobacteriota bacterium | reverse complement strand
AGATAAGTGCCAATACCCAGAAGATAAGTACCGAAGTAAATGATATGGTGCAGATGAGTGAGACTATTGCCGCTGCTGGAAATCAGACCGCTCAAGGGGCAGAGCAAGTAAAGACTACCGCCCATAAACTAAGAGAACTTT
Organism: uncultured Thermodesulfobacteriota bacterium; assembly: GCA_964551715.1. GTDB lineage: Bacteria > Desulfobacterota > Thermodesulfobacteria > Thermodesulfobacteriales > Thermodesulfatatoraceae > CAZKEG01. The sequence continues at coordinate 2,446 of CAZKEG010000227.1, read as the reverse complement.
CTGACGACCTCAGGAGGTTACTAGGAGAATTTAAGGTCTAAGTTTCTTTATATCGTTTATTTGGGCGGATTATCGGCTGATACGCCTTTATTTTTGGTTAACCCCTCTAATTTGGGCTTTCCCTATATTTTTCCGTAAAAAACAATCCAAAAAGATCAAAACATATTTCTGATTCAGGTTAAAAGATGCTAGAATCTGGTCACATAAATGTTTAAGCGGCTGGAGGTATGTATGGTCAAGGAATTAAAGGCAGAAGAGGTACGGCTCCAGGTTGATCCAGAGAGTTTAGGTATCGCCTCGACGGAAGAATTACCAGAACTTGAAGAGAAAATTATGGCTCAGGAAAGGGCCATTCGAGCCTTAGATTTTGGCCTCAATCTCGAAGACCTTGATTTTCACCTTTATGTAGCCGGTTCCTCGGCCTTGGGAGCCAGTTTTATTACTCGCTCCTTGGTGGAACTTCAAGCCAAGGCCCGCCCTCGTCCTTCGGATTGGTGCTATGTGTACAACTTTAAAGACCCGGATCGTCCGCGTGCCTTAGAATTTCCCCCGGGTAAAGGTCGAGAGTTTCAAAAAGATATGGCTGATCTTATCGAAAACCTTCGTCAGCGTATACCGGAGGCCTTTGAGAGTGAGGCCTATCTCAATCGTAAGGAATCTATCATCCGCGAATTCAATCTGGCCCGGGCCAAGGTCTTTGAAGAATTAGAACAAAAGGTCCGGGCTGAAGGATTTGTCCTAAATGTAGAACCCATGGGGATGATGATCATTCCTGCCAAGGAAGACGGCACTCCCATGACCCCTGAAGATGTCCAGCATCTCCCAGAAGAACGTAAAGAAGAATTAAAACGTAAGAGTGCTGAGCTCCAAAAGGAATTAAACGCTACGGCCCGGCGAATTCAACAAATGGAAAAAGAACTTCGTCAACGTCTAAAGGATCTAGACCGAGAGATCACCCTCAAGGTGGTTGGTTCTTTTATTCAAGAATTGCGGGAAAAATACGCCGATTTGAAACATGTTTTGACTTATCTTGAGGAGGTCCAGGAAGATATTGTCAAACACCTTGATGACTTTAGACACAAACCCTCTCCGCCACCGCCTATGCCCTTTCCCATGCCTAGTCCTCAGCCTTCTTTTACTCGTTATGAAGTGAATGTTTTTGTGGATAACTCCGAAAGGGAAGGGGCGCCGGTGGTCTTTGAACCCAATCCAACCTATACCAATCTTTTTGGGGCCATTGAGCGCAAGGCCCAATTCGGGGCCCTTTTTACCGATTTCACCATGCTCAAAGCCGGAAGTGTCCACCGGGCTAATGGTGGCTTTCTTATTGTTAGGGCCTTAGATGTCCTTCGGAGCCCTTTTAGCTGGGATGGTCTCAAGCGCACCATCAAAACGCGTAAGATCTACCTTGAAGACCTAGCTGAACAACTAGGTATTCTTACTACCAAGACCCTTAAGCCTGAACCTATTCCTTTTTGCGGAAAGGTCATTCTTATCGGAGACCCTTTTATCTATCACTTACTCTATTTATTTGACGAGACTTTTCGCGAGATATTCAAAGTTAAGGCCCACCTAGATATCTGGGTTGATCGAGATGAACTTAGGACCAACCAATTTTTGCGGGCGGTGGCCAGCATGGTCCGAAGAGACAAACTCCGTCCGGTAGAGGCCACTGGCTTGGCCCGTTTGATCGAATTTTCCTGTGAACTCTCTGGCCGGCAGGACAAGTTGTCCCTCAAATTGCCAGAAATTCGCGATGTTTTAAGGGAAGCCGATTTTTGGGCCAGAAGAGAAGGAGCGGAGAAGATTACCCGGACTCACGTCCAGAAGGCCGTTGATGAGCGCCGGTTCCGTGCCTCTTTGCCAGAGGAACACTTACAGGAGATGATCGAAAAAGATCTCATCAAGATTAATACCGATGGCGAATTGGTTGGGAGCATCAATGGCCTTTCCATCTATGATTTGGGGGATTACACCTTCGGTCGTCCCACACGGATTACGGCCAACATTTCCATCGGGCGCGAAGGGGTCATCAATATTGAGCGCGAGGCTGAACTTTCGGGAAAGATCCATACCAAAGGGGTCATGATCCTTTCTGGGTTTCTCAAGGAGCGCTTTGCCCATGACAAACCCCTTACCCTCTCTGCCACCCTCTGTTTTGAACAGAGTTATGGCTTGGTAGAAGGTGATTCGGCCTCAAGCGCCGAGCTTTTCGCCCTTCTTTCAGCTATCTCTGGAGTACCTATTTACCAAGGGATTGCGGTCACCGGCTCTATCAGTCAAAAGGGTGATATTCAACCAATAGGCGGAGTGACCAAAAAGGTTGAAGGTTTTTTCAAGGTCTGTAAGGCCAAGGGCCTTAATGGTCGCCAGGGTGTGATCATCCCCAAGGACAACGTCAAGGACCTCATGCTTGAAGAAGAAGTAGTTCAGGCCATCCGCGATG
>CAZKEG010000226.1:0-2601 GCA_964551715.1 uncultured Thermodesulfobacteriota bacterium | reverse complement strand
GGAGGCCTTCGTAAGTCCCCTAGGACCGCAAAGACTTGTTGGGCAAGGCAGTTTTCACGGATATTGCGGGTAAAACAGTGGACTAAACGGGCCTGGATCTCAAGCCCGGCGATGATGCTTTTAGGATAGCGGTAAGCTAGCACCAGAGAGATCACGCCACACCCTGCCCCAAGGTCCAAAGCCCGATCTCCAGGGCGTAAGGTGATAAAACCAGCTAAGAGCAAGGCATCAATAGAAAAACGATACCCTTCACGGGGCTGGTAAAGGACTAAGTGGCCCTCAAATAAAGTGTCACGGGTAAGCTCAGTCGAATTCGACAAGGACCTCTCCTTCTTGGCCAAAGAACTTGGCGGCCGAATCCATGGAGACAGCAATCTCAAGTAGCCCGTCACTCCCTATAAGGGCCAAGGGTTCACCAGGAGCGACTTCAGCATAGGTACGCTTGAAAGACAGGCGCTTCCCAGCAAAGCATATAGCCTTGATAGACTTTCCTTCCAAATGTTCCTGAGAAATATTGGTGACCAGGTTCCCAAAACGATCGACATAGATCACGGCCCCGCGAATCCTTCCTGGCTCAAGAGAAACTTGCGGCCATGGGAGACGGATGGGATCTGCTACCTGCGGGCCGAGAGCCGAAGGATTTAAGCCTCTTGCCAGATGTGCCGCCACCGGGGCAAAGATGTCCCGACCATGAAAAGTCGTACTTTGCTGTGGCAAGAAATAAGTCTGGTTTTGTAACTCATAGGCCACGAACTCTTGAGCCCGATCATAGACCAGGGTAAAAAGACCATTATCCGGCCCGACGAAAAACCGCCCCTCAGCCACCACGCAGAGGCCACGTCTTTGGGTGCCTACCCCCGGGTCCACCACAGCCACAAAGACCGTCCCTTTTGGAAAGTAACGAAACGAAGCCCCTAGGAGATAGGCCCCTTGGGCAATATTCTGGGGATTTATTTCATGGGTAAGATCGACCAGGACAGCCTCTGGGCAGATGGAAAGCGCCACCCCTTTCATTACGCCCACGTAGTGATCCCCCAGCCCAAAGTCCGTAAGGAAGGCTATGACCCGAGGCGACCCTTGGTGCATAATTTTAGCTTAGACCAAAATTTCTAAATTTGCCTATTAAGTTTACTTGTAACAGACAAAAAAATCTTTTCTGCTACACTTTGAAAACGCTGGCCAACTAGAAAAGCAAAAAGGAGGCAGTGGTGAAGATCGCGGTCATCGGGGCCGGTAGTTGGGGAACAGCTCTAGCTAATCTTCTAGCCAAAAAGGGCCTTTCCGTCGTGCTGCTTGCCAGGCGGGAAGAAGTGGCCCACGCCATTGGGGAACGTCACGAAAACCCATTTTACCTCCCGGGGATCTCTCTTTCCTCAAGACTTAAGGCCACGACCGAAGCCGAAGAAATCCTACCCAAGGCCGAAGTCATCGTCTTTGCCGTTCCCTCCCACGCCCTGCGAGAAACTATACGTCAACTGAAACCTCTTCTTAAAAATCCTGTTCCCCTGGTCTCGACCATCAAAGGCATCGAAGAAAAGACCCAGGCGACCATGAGCCAGGTGCTTGCCGAAGAGCTTGGCTCATCATGGCAGGCCATGTTCACTGTGCTTTCCGGGCCAAGCTTTGCCGAAGAGGTGGCCAAGGAGTTTCCTACGGCGGTGACCCTTGCGGGCTACGATCGCGAGATTACTACTCGTATTCAGAAACTCTTTTCCTGCCCTTACTTTCGGGTCTATCGCAGTACCGACGTCATCGGGGTGGAACTGGCTGGGGCGCTCAAAAATATTATCGCCATCGCCGTGGGTATTTCAGATGGGCTTAAGCTTGGATTTAACGCCCGCGCAGCACTCATCACCCGAGGGCTGGCTGAGATCTCACGCCTTGGGCTCCGCCTTGGAGCAAATCCTTTAACCTTTTCAGGGCTTGCCGGGCTAGGCGACCTGGTGCTCACCTGTACCGGGCCACTTTCAAGAAATCGCTCCGTTGGCCTGCGCCTGGGAAAGGGTGAAAAACTCTCCCAGATCCTTTCTGATATGACCCAGGTGGCCGAAGGGGTACGTACTACGGCTTCGGTCAAGGAGCTTTCCGAAAGGCTCAAAGTAGAGATGCCCATCACCCAGGCTGTTTATCGCGTACTATACCAGGAGGAGGATCCTTTGAAAATGGCTCAAGATCTGCTTTCGCGTGAACTCAAAGAGGAATTCGGTGAATTAGCTCTTCACCTTTCAAAATAAAAAAACGAGAGCCCTCCCGCTTATGACTCGGGGCAAAAGGCAAAATTAAACATTCTGAGAAAGTTTTTGATCGGAAAATAGATTATTCCATTTTTTTTCTCACCTATGAAATGCCGATTCTGAAATAGAACAAGTAAAGGGAAATCACTATAAGAACTGATTGATAAGAGACTTTTACGAATACACCCTTGACAAAGGAACTTTTTTCATAATGAAATAGAAACTTTTTTAATTAAAAATTTAAACGGTACTAATTAGATAGATTTTTCATAATCCTGGGGAAGAGATGTGTTAAAATCACTAAAATTTACTATTAGTCTAATTGTTATCGGAATATTTATATTTTTTTGTTGTAGCGGATTATATA
>CAZKEG010000225.1:0-2618 GCA_964551715.1 uncultured Thermodesulfobacteriota bacterium | reverse complement strand
CCCAGCCTTTTTTAAAGCATAAACAAAGAGTTTGGTGTTTAAAAAAACCTCAAAAGGGCAGTTAGTGGTTGAGAGGGGAAATATTTTTGAAATATTTTTTGATATTTCCTTTACCGCCGGCAAGGAGAAATCTGTATAAGGAGGCAAGATCTGGGGCATAAATACCCGGGCCTCTATGTCTTTTAGTCGTTTGGCCAGATCTCTAGCCCCAAGAAAAGAGATTCCAAAAAAAAACGACACGGTCCTCCTGTAAGAAACGACTTCTTTGATAAAGGCGGCACACACGTCAGCCGTACCAATAAAGGTCACCACTTCAGAATGGGCCTACATCATTTCCCGCACCTGTTTGCTTACTTATCCCGCGGAGATAGGAGGCCTTGGCCCCTTTTGATAAAAAATCTACTCCGGCTCGACATTCGTCCAATAACTCGAGCAAAGATTGAAGATATATCTCTTTACCGGATGTCTAAGCTCAATAGTTCCGGTAATCGGGGAGAGAGGCCCTTTGGTTTTGACAGATTTCCACTACGGTAAGGGTCGTTGGTGTCCGGCCGGGCTTAAGATGGCAAAGACCTTGTTCTTTTCGATAAGGCGCTTGATATGGCTTATCATCAGGGTGGGTAGGCATCATCATAGACCTTAAGGACGATGCGTCGACCGTAGACATCTCCTTGGGCGTTGATATAGCGAAAATAGGCCTACATTCCGGCCAATACCGCCTGACCCAAATAGGCCACGTGCCCGGTGAGGGGAAGAGAAGCCCCGATGATAATCCAATCTTCATAAAGACCGGGGTCAGCTTTGGCCAATAATACCTGCCAAAGAAAAAAATAACGATAAGGATCTTTCTTAGAATTTTAACCGTTTAATCGAAAAAAGATATAAAACGAATCTCAAAATGAATCCGGCCAAACTCGAAGACAGGCCTATAAGATCTCCAATTTGAGGGACTTGGTCAGGGTATGGCCCTGGCGAAAGCTTTCGGCCCAAAAGGGCATGATGGCCAGCCCTTGAGTGGTCAAATCATAGCTTTCTTCTGACTGACTCACGGTCTTGACCGGAAAGACGAAAAATCGTGCCTTTTCTCTCAACCGGAGGGAAAGGGTCTTTCCGGCCAGACGATCTTTTAGTTCTAAGACTTCACCTTGGGTCTCGAAGGGCTTTTCTATCTCAAAGGGCGTTCCGTCGATCAAGAGTTCGCCTTGACCATGGGCCAGGAGCGGGGGAAAGAAGTTGAATTCCACTCCGAAATGGCAACGGGTTTCTTCTTCGGCTCGATACTCGATTTCGTAGTTTACCTCCAAGCTAAGTCCGCCTTTGGCAATCTTGATGATCTTACGAAGGAAAAGAGGTCTTCTGGCCGAACCCGGGGGATAGAGACCACCATCTCGGAAGAAGAGGAGGCTGTTTTTAAGGCGGTGAAAGACAAAAGGCTGATTGGCAAAGTCACCCCATTCCCCAAAATTGCAGGCCACAAAATCAGAAAGCCCGCCCCACGGATCAAAAAAGTGTTCGATCAGGCTGTGTCTCTCGTACCAATCATAGACCAGAGCAGCCAAGACCTCCGGGGAAGGGCATTTTTTCAAGTGGTGGATACTGAAGACCCCAGAATCGGCATCAATTAAGGTCTGGTGAGAAGAGACCGCCTGTTTTATAGCGACGTGATAGGCCTCAAAGCGCCTGGTCAGGGTATTTTGAAAATTATGGGCTGAAGAAAGATCTGACCACTCGACTAGATGAGCCCCGTAAGAAGGCTTAAAAGCAAGCACGGCCTTTGATGAATGAAAGACTACCTCATCCTGGCCGTCGTAATCTAAGTCAAAGACCTCGACCTTGGCCTTTTCTTTAGCCCTTAATCGTCCTTCAGCCAAAAGAAGGGCCTGCCACACCGCCTGCCTCAGGTGGGGAAGATAAAGCCCGCCAAAGATGCCATGCCAATAGGGATCATTACACTGGGCGGCCAAGAGGTGTAAACGGGCCTCTTGATCAAAGGGTTTGGTCCGGGAGAGACGGCTTACCTGGAACATACGTTTGTGCAAGTAATTAGACTCCGAATACTTGACAAAGAAGTTTTTCCAATGCCCGCCACGAATGAAGGCCTTAAAGCGCGAACGTTCAGTATCCAAGCGCTGGTTTAACTCTTCAAACTCCAAAATACGACGCGCGGGTAAAGACCATTCTTCCATCTCCATGTAAGAGGCCGTGGGTAAATAGGCCAACCCCAAGGGCGGGACCTTTTCCAAGGCCTGGGCATAGGTCATCGGCTCGATAAGTCCATTCTTGACCCACTTGGCCAAGGCCTCCAAGAAGGATCTTAGCCAGCCGTCGTCATAGACCCATTTCTTGGTCCCCGGCCAGGCCCCGAATTTTTCACCGTCGTCAAAATAAACAGCCATCCGCCCACCGCGAAAGGCAATGTCGTTCAGGTATTGTTCCAGACGATGCACCGGCCAGAAGGGAATAGCATAACGTAGAGTTTCATCAATAGGAAAGACCGCTAGACGCCGCCCCTCTGTTTCGGTTAAGTAATAGCCGTGTAAGGCCTCCTTTTCAAAGCCAGAGACCAGGAAATGGCGATCATCAACCACTACGTATTTGATCCCCAAGTCCACCAGGTC
>CAZKEG010000224.1:0-2628 GCA_964551715.1 uncultured Thermodesulfobacteriota bacterium | reverse complement strand
ACCGCCGAGATGGTAATCATTCCCTGAAGATCGGGGTCATTTATCTCTTCCATAATAATCTGAGAGACTTCTTCTTGAATAAAGTCGGCTAAACGCCGGTGACGATGACCTTTCATATTTACATAGAAATGATCTCGATTTCGGCCTCGATGACCTGTAGCTCATCAAATTCTTCAATATAGTCGAGCACCTGATCAAGGACCCGATTGATCACCCCGGCATCAACCCCAACCGCCGAGACCCCGATAACCGCCTTCTGCCATAGATCATGTTCAGCCACTTCGGAGATAGCCAAATTTTTGAAGCGGCCATTCACTCGCTGAAGGAGTTTCTTAATGACCTGCCGTTTCCCCTTCAAAGAACGATTCTGCGGAATATGAAGAGAGACTTTGGCCACACCGACTACCATCTTTTAGACCAGCTCAGAGCTAAAGCTCCCTCTTAATCTCAACCACTTCAAAGGCCTCAAGCAAATCACCGACCTTGATATCGTGAAAGTTCTCAAGCCCCACACCGCATTCGTAACCAGCCACCACTTCCTTGACGTCCTCTTTAAAACGTTTAAGGGAGGCGATCCTGCCGGTGTAAATAACAACGTTGTCTCGCAGGAGACGGACCTTGGCCCCGCGTTCAATCTTTCCTTCTTTCACGTAACATCCGGCCACCACACCCACTTTGGGCACCTTAAAGGTCGCCCTGACCTCAGCCACTCCCATGATCCGTTCTTCATATTCCGGCTCAAGGAGACCGGCCATAGCCTTCTTCACGTCTTCGATCACCTTGTAGATCACGTCATAGAAGCGAATCTCTACCTTTTCCTGTTGGGCCAGGGCTTTGGCCTTGGCTGTAGGACGAACATTAAAGCCGATGATGATGGCCTCTGAGGCTGAGGCCAACATGACATCGCTCTCGGAAACAGCCCCTATCCCGGTACGAATGATATTGACCCTGACCTCATCAGTGGAGAGCTTCTGCAAAGAATCAGCCAAGGCCTCCAAGGTACCTTGCACATCGGCCTTAAGAATAACCTTAAGCTCCTTGATCTCGCCCTCACGCAGTTTCTCAAAGAGCTTTTCCAGAGACATCTTGGCCTCGCGGGCTACTTCGGCCTCACGCTGTTTGCGGGCCCGGTACTCAGCCACCTTCCTGGCCTTTTGTTCATCCGGCATAACGATGAAGTCATCTCCAGCCTGAGGCACCTCGGAAAAACCAAGGACCTCTACCGGAGTGGAAGGCCCGGCCTGTTTTAGCCGACAACCATGTTCATCAAGCATGGCCCGCACCCGGCCATAGGTCGTTCCAGCCACAAAGGGATCGCCTTCACGCAAGGTCCCTTCCTGGACGATGATCGTCGCCACTGGACCACGACCTTTGTCCAGGCGAGACTCTATGATCCGCCCGCGGGCAGGCCGATTGGGCGCAGCCTTGAGTTCGAGCATCTCCGCCTGAAGAAGGACCAAATCGAGCAGGTCCCGGATACCAATCTTCTTTTTGGCCGAGATCTCGGCATAAAGGGTCTCACCGCCCCATTCCTCAGGGACCAGCCCGAGTTCAGCCAATTCGGTCTTGACTCGTTCTGGATTGGCCTCTGGCTTATCAATCTTATTGATGGCCACTACCACCGGGACCCCTGCGGCCCGGGCATGATCAACGGCCTCCCGAGTCTGATCCATGACCCCGTCATCAGCCGCCACCACCAAAATCACGATATCCGTCACCTGAGCCCCCCGGGCTCGCATAGAAGTAAAGGCCTCATGCCCCGGGGTGTCGATAAAGGTAATCTCTTGACCATTTTCCAAGCGCACCTTGTAGGCACCAATGTGCTGGGTGATCCCCCCGGCCTCTCGGGCCGCTACGTCGGTCTGTCGAATGGCGTCAAGGAGGGTAGTCTTACCGTGGTCAACGTGGCCCATCACCGTAACCACTGGTGGCCTAGGCTCAAGTTCTTCTGGCGAAGGTGGAGTGTATTCCAAGAGTTGTTCTTCTTCGATGGGCGCTTGTTCCACTTCATAGCCGAATTCCGCAGCGATAATGGCTGCTGTCTCCGGATCAATGGACTGGTTAATGGTCACCATGGTACCCATTTCCATAAACTTACGGATGATCTCCGAGGTCTTAACCCCCATAAGCTTGGCCAACTCACCCACCTGAATGGACTCATAAACCTTAATCTTCTTCTCCTTACGCGGGAGGGTTGGAGGCCTTTCCGGGGCCTCTTTTTTCTCTTCTTTTTCTTCGGCCTTGAGGGCCGGTGCCTCCTCTTGGACCTCGGGGAGTTCCATGGCCTCTGGTCCAGCCTCGAGCTCCTTCATCAGTTCCAGTTCTTCAAGGATCTCTTCGCGTTCGGTCTTGGGCTTGGCCGTTCGTTTCTTAGCCGCTTTTTTCTTGCGAAATTCCTCTAGCTCTACCACTTCCTTCTTTCGGGCCTTCTTTTTCTTCTCTGCAGGCTTTTCCGGAGGAGCAGCCTGAGCTGCTGGTTTGGCCTTTTTGGCAAAATCAGTCACCACTCGACGGGGTTTCTTTGGCTTCTCCTTGGGCTGCTTTTCTTCTTTCTTGACCTCTTTTTTGAGCACCTCTTTGGCCACCCCGACGGCCCGGGCTACTACCTGAGGCCCTCGAACAACCCCC
>CAZKEG010000223.1:0-2663 GCA_964551715.1 uncultured Thermodesulfobacteriota bacterium | reverse complement strand
TTTGAGCTAAAAGACAAAAAAAGAGAATCCAAAAGCAAGATTTTGCAAAGGTCTCGGATTTTAATTTTTATGAGATCAGCCCTTACCTCCTCTCTCAAATTACTTGCTCCCTCCCAAAGACGGGAAGGGAGCAAGTCTATTCTCGCGAATATAATAAGCTTAGTATGGATTGTGTTTTTTCTTTTACCACAGACTGCCTTGGCTCATGGGGTAGAAGGAAAGGTAACCCTTTTCTCCGGCGGTGTAGTAGTAACCGCTACTTATGACACCGGTGAACCCATGAGCTATGCCAAAGTGGAAGTCTATGCCCCGGATAGCAAGATTAAGTTTCAAACGGGAAGAACAGACCGAAACGGTCGATTTGCCTTTGTGCCTGATGCGCCTGGTAAATGGCGTGTCATTATCTCAGACGGAATTGGACACCAACTTGAACTAGCGGTGGAGGTAAAGAGTCTTGCTCATGGAAAGACAGAAATCCAAAAAACGGCAGATACAAATCACCGAGTTTTTATTTCCCGAAAAATAGCGGCTATCATGGGGGTTTTATTGATATTTGGCATTTTTGGATGGATTAAAGAGTTTTGGCAGATAAAGCGGCGCCCAGGTATCCGGTAATCTGCGAATTTTCCGGAACAAGAACTTGTACCTGGAGCAGTTCCTCAAGCGCCAACTCGGAAAGCCCTGGTAGATCTACCCCGAGGGCCATGGCCATGACCTCTAGGAAACGACCGGTGCCAGCCGCACAACGATCGTTCATCTCAAACTTAATAATTTGCCCTTGCAAAGACAAAGAAATGGCCTTGGTATCCTGGCCGCCTATATCAAGGATGGTACGTGCTTCTGGGAATAAGGATCTTACTCCAAGGGCATGGGCTCGAATCTTGGTAATCATTTCGGCCCCAAAGTACTCTTGAGCTAAATTCCTCCCATAACCAGTAGCCACTAGCCGATCGTACTCGACCTTGGACAAGAGATTTTTTATCTGGGCCTTGGGATCATAAGAGGTCTCTAAACACCAAAAACCTTTTAGCTCGCCATCCTGCAGCAAGGCCAGCTTTATAGTGCGTGAGCCGATATCAAGCCCAGCGATTCTCATCGCAAAAGTTCTAAAAAAGGCCTCTACTCGGGTACGGATTTGTTCTATATCTTCTTGGCTATAAGTCGGTTTCTATTTTCAGGGTAGGTACCTTAGTCGAAACCGCTCGGTCTGTCTGATAGACTTCTACGGTATAAGGATCACAAAATTTGAGAGAATAGTGGATCACCCCGTGGGCCGAGAGCTCTTCGACCATGGCTCTCAAGTTTTCAGCCCGATCAGGGTTAGGGGTAAAGATGGCACAGTCGATCTTCATGTATCTTTCGGCTATGGCCCTAAGCAAATCTTCTACGGTTTCACCTACGGGGTTAACCAGTTCCCGTGTATTTCTTCGGCCTACACAGGATTCTTCCCCGACGATCACCGCGCCCAAGGATTCCACGATATAAGGGAGCTTCCAATTGGGAATGGCCATCGGGCAACCAGAAATAATGATCCTTGGGCTTCCCTTGGGGCAAACCCCATGGCCACGTTTAATCCGCTCTTCGAGCTCATCACAGAGTTCGTTTAGCTTGGCAGTAAACCGTTCCGGATCATCATAGAAGGCAATTTGATTAATGAGCAAGGCATCGAGTCCAGAAATGGGAGGAGGATCGTATTGACGCAGACAATTTAGCCTCTTTAAGGCCTCTCGCCTCTCATTGATAAGATTAATGGCCCGGCGCAAATCCTCAAAAGTGATCTCCTTTCCGGACGCCTCTTCGATCTTTTCTTTGAAGTGTTTGACCTCAGCGTGGTCTCTCCCACGACAAAATGGCAGGCCTCTACGTAGGGACACACGCGAGCCAGCTTAAAACCAAAGAAGGCCTTAATCAGGGGGCAAAGGTTTCTGGGCAGTACCTGTTCTGCTTCTTCGAATCCGATCTCAGCCCCGGCACAAAGGCCGACGCAAATGCCCCCTGTGGCCCAGACAATCTCTTCGGGAATAAACACACAAAAGGTCCCGACCACTAAGCGCCCGGCATCTTTGGCCTCAAGGAGTTCTTCGATTCTAGCTCCATGGATAGAGGCCACTACCTGATCGAAATACTCCATCCCTTTGGGGCGATTCTTTAGATAGATAAATGCTTTCGTAGATGGGGCCTAAGGTGTCTAGCAAGGCCTGGTGAGCCCTTAGATCCAATCCAAGGCCTTCCCAACATTTTCTCGTACATATTGACCTCCTCTGAGAATGAGGCCGGGGTCGGAGTCGAACCAACCAGACCCTGTTTTTTAAAACGGGTCCCGCAGGGTTTGCAGCCCTGGGGGAGCACCGGCTCCCTGCACCGGCCTTGAGGAGGTACTATATTCGCTATTTTACAATAAGTGAAATAGATTTTTTCAATAAATTTGAGGGCTATGAAAATTAAAAGCCTATCCTCTTTGAAGAAAGTGAAGGAGAAAAATTTATTTAATGCACCTGAGCCTGCTTGGGCTTAGCCCCAGGACGACCACAGCATTTTTTATACTTCTTACCGCTGCCACATGGACAAGGATCGTTGCGACCAATCTTCCGCCCGCGCCGGATGGGTTGTCTTTTTGGTTTCTCCGCCCGCCCCTCTTCACCGCGACTATAAACCAACCGCAG
>CAZKEG010000222.1:0-2707 GCA_964551715.1 uncultured Thermodesulfobacteriota bacterium | reverse complement strand
TAGCCTATGAAGAGTTGGGCAAAAAGGAACAGAAGAGACGGCTGAGGTTGAAAATCAAGACTGGAAGTTTCAAGGGGGGTGACATTTTCCCTGGGCAAAAACAGTGACATTTTCGCTGTGCGGTGTCAACTAGGCAGCCTGGCTTTCCCAACCGGAAATCTCCCAAAGGAGGATTTCCCCGGAGGAGACACGAAGATGACCGGAGGAAGTCTTTAAGATGAGACTGCCGTCTGGGGCAGGACCAAGGGCCAGTCCGGTGATTACTTGATCAGCCCGTTTGAGGACCACTCGGGTCAAAAAGGCCACATCTCTTTCCTGCCAACGTGATCTAATACCCTCAAAACCCTTGGCCAATAGTTCTTCATAAACCTCTTCCAGACTCTTCAAGATGGCCCGCAAGAGCCTTGCTCGACTCGGCGAAAGCCCGGTCTCCTCAAGAATAGAAGTGGCCTTTTCCCGGATTTCCGGAGGCATATCCTCACGGCAAAGGCTCACATTAAGGCCTATGCCAATGATCAAGGCGGTCAGCGCCCCCTCGACCAAAATGCCTCCCACCTTGCGTCCGTTCAATAGAAGATCATTAGGCCACTTGAGCGAAAAAGGAACTCCTATTTCTCCCTCTAAGGCCTCAGCCACTCCGACGGCGGTAGCCAAACTATAAAGGGGAAGGGGACGAGCCAAGGGTTCTTTAAGGATAAGGGAAAAATAAAGCCCAGCCCCCCGGGGGGAATGCCATTTACGAGCCAGCCTCCCGCGCCCTTTAGTCTGTCGATCGGTCCAGATAACTAACCCTTGCGGGGCCTCAGGGGCCAAACGTTTGGCCTCATCCTGGGTAGAGGTGAGTTCTCGATAAAATAGAATCTTTTTACCCAGCCATTTGGTAGTCAAACGGCTGGCAAAAAGGGAACCAGTCTCTTTGCCCTCGCTTTTAACCTCTTTCAAGGACGACCTTGTCTTCTCCACTAATTTCCTTAAGCCTTACGGTAACGTGTTCATCGGGTAGGGTGGTCACCGTAAGGCCACAATAAGTGGGTTCGATGGGTAATTCTCGATGACCACGGTCGACCAAGACAGCCAACTCCACCTTCTTAGGCCGCCCAAAGTCCATTAGGGCGTCTAGGGCTGCGCGTACCGTGCGCCCGGTAAAGATGACATCATCCACCAGAATGATCACTTTATTATCCACCGGAAAGGGAATATCCGTACTGCGTACCTGCGGTTGTGGGGAGGCCAGACTCCAATCGTCACGATAAAGGCTGATATCTAAGATGCCAACCGGAAGATCCACTCCTTCGATAGCGGCAATCTTTCTTTTGAGACGTTCGGCCAAAGGCACTCCGCCGGTACGAATACCCACCAAGGCCAGATCCGTAGAGCCCCGATTCCGCTCTAAGATTTGGTGCGCAATTCGGGTAAGGGCCCGATCTATTTCCTCTTCGGTCATCAAGATCTTTTCTTCCATGTTCACTTTTCTCTACCTTTTTTTCCCTCTCCCTTCAACTAAAAATTGTTTAATAATCCTCGGCTTTAGTTTAGAGCCTTCCTAGATAGGCCTCTTCGATGGCCTCCAAACTGATTTCGTGAGTCAGGCCTTGTCTCACCAAACAACCGCTATCCAAGACAAAAAGCTTGTCAGCCAATTTGAGGCTGCGGGAGATATTCTGTTCGACCAGAAGCACGGTAAGATGCCCCTTTACTTTGGAGAGGGAATCGAAGATCTTGGCCGCTACTTTCGGGGCCAACCCCATGGAGGGTTCATCAAGGAGGAGGAGTTTTGGCTGACTCATTAAGGCCCGGGCTACGGCGAGCATCTGTTGTTCGCCTCCGGAAAGGGCTCCGGCGGGAAGGTAAAGCCTTTCTTTAAGCGCAGAGAAGAGTTCCAATACATAATCTAGACTTTCTTTGGTCTTTTTCCCGTGATGATTGGTGGCAAAGGCCCCTAGTTTGAGGTTCTCATAAACAGAAAGAGGAGCAAAGATTCGCCGCCCTTCGGGGACCAGAGAGAGGCCAAGCCTTACCCTTTCCCACGGAGGGAGAGAGGTTATTTCTTGACCATCGAAGAAGATACGACCTCTCTGTGGAGGGACTAATCCGGCGATGGCCTTGAGCAAGCTGGTCTTGCCTGCTCCGTTGCGCCCAAGAAGGGCAGCAAAATTCCCAGGTTCAAGCTCTAAGGATAGATCCCTTACGGCTTTAATGGAACCGTAGGCCACGGTCAAATTTTGGACCCTTAGCATCTCTTCTCTTCTCCAAGATAGGCCTCTATTACCCGAGGATTTTGGCGAATCATCTTGGGTGGCCCTTCGGCGATCAACTCCCCAGAGGAAAGGACCAAGACCCGATCGCACACTCCGAGGATGAGTTCCACATCGTGATCAACCATCAAGATAGTTAATCCCTGACGGCGAATCTCTTTTAAGAGCTGAATAAGCTGCTTACCCTCTGCTGGGGAGAGCCCGGCGGCTGGTTCATCAAGCAAAAGTAGCCTAGGCTTGGAGACCAGAGCCCTGGCCAGTACCACCCGTCGTTGTTCACCATAAGGTAAAAATCCAGCCGGGGCCTTGGCCACGTCTCTTAAAGAAAACCACGTGAGGACCTTTTGAACCTCCTGGTCAAAGGCCTCTTCTTCGGCCTTGGCTCTCTTAAGCCCCAAGAGATCATCCCACAGAGTTCGCTTAACGTGCCTAGTAAGACCCAAAAGGACGTT
>CAZKEG010000221.1:0-2739 GCA_964551715.1 uncultured Thermodesulfobacteriota bacterium | reverse complement strand
TAAAAATCCTCAATTCCAAATCTAAATGGTTGAGCCTTCTGGTAATCTTCGAAAACGCCGGAATTTCCGGGCGTAAGGTTGCCCAAGAAACAGGACTGGCTTGGGCCCCAGTAAAGAAGGCCTTGGATCAACTCCAGGAACAGGGTCTCTTGGAAAGGGAAAGAAAAGGCAAAAGTTATCTTTATTTTCCCAATAAAGACCATTATCTCTTTCCTATCCTGAAAAACTTTTTTGAATATTTAAACGAACTTGGAAAAGATCTCTTCCACGAATTAGCACAAGAAGTATTTTCTCCCCAAAAGGTAGATCTCGTCAGTCTAAAGATATGTGACGACTTGCTCCTTTTAATCATTAAAGGGGAAGGTGAAGATCTTACCGAAGAGACGCGGCGCTTTCTCAAGAAAAAAGGCTTATCGAAGCTCAAATTTAAGCTAATCCCTGTTTCGGAACTCCACCAACAACAAAAGATAATCAGAATTCCGGGAAAGACCTTTGGTGCCGACCTAGAAGCCCTCTTGAAACCCGTCTAACCCTCCTTTTTATCCCCTATTCTCTTTCTCTCTTCTTCAAAGAAGATTGAAAATGACCCAGCCTTATTGGAAAAGGCCCTTTCCGAGGCCGAAAAGGCTGGGGCCGTAGTTCTTTATCGAGCCTCCGAAGGTTTTTTGGGAAGAGGTAGAAGATCGCTTCAAGACCTCAGGCCAGAAAATTCCGGTGGTCTGGGTAAGCCATGATCCAATCTTTTGGAGACTGTCCTCGGTGGAAACCGAAATCCCGGCCACGGCCTATCAATACATCGTCTACAGCGGGGAGAAAAATTTTGTTAATCTCTTGAAATATCTCGGTCAAAGGCTCCTTGGGCTCCACCTTTCGCCTCTTTACCTCCAAACCTGGCACTTATATGGCCGGGGTAAACCTTGCGGTCTACGCCTCGGCCTGGAAAGAAGAAAAAGACCTGGCTGAAATCTTCCTTTATTGGAACGGCTACGCCTATGGTCGTGGGGTCTTTGGGGAGAAGGCTTATACCGAGCTAGCCGAAAGTCTTGAGACTGTAGATGTTACCTTCAACAAGGTAGTCACCGACGAATAAGATCTCTTGGGTTGCTGCTACTTTGGGACTCACGGCGGCCTCACGGTGGCCGCTAGACATTTTTTCCCAAAATAAGTGCGGGCCTATTACGGTGACACCAGAGAGCCAGAAAGAATCGAGGTCCGAGATCTGGCTGACGAGCTCTGTCGGGTGGTGCGAACCAAGCTTTTAAATCCGAAGTGGATCGAGGGGATGAAATGCCACGGCTATAAAGGGGCCGGAGAGATCGCCAAGCGTATCGGTCGGGTCTACGGCTGGGAGGCCACCACTCAAGAGGTAGATGATTGGATCTTTGACGAGATCGCCTGGACCTTTGTCCTCAATGAGGAAAATCGCCATTTCTTTAAGGCTCATAATCCCTGGGCCCTAGAAGAGATTGCCAGAGGGCTCCTTGAGGCCGAGGCCCGTGGTCTATGGCAAGCCGATCCCCAAACCCCGACTGGGCTGAGACAGATCTACGCCGAGATCGAGGGCTGGCTTGAAGACAAGATGGGTGAGGTGAGCGGTGATTTTCAGGGCGGGGCCGTAGACATCCTCACCGCTGAGGATATAGAGACTTGGCAGACCATGCTTCAGGAGATGCCCAAAGAAGTCTTTATAAATAAGCGGTGATAACTATCTCAGGACCTGGCCTTTTAAGTCATAAAAATCCGCTTCGATCAAGCGTACACGGATGATATCTCCCGGGGACACATCTTCTCCTGAAACAAAAGTCACCCCGTCGATCTCCGGGGCCTGAAACCGAGCGTGTCCGTAAAGACGCCCCTCTTCATCAAGGCCTTCGACCAAGACCTCAGTCTCCTTTCCGAGGCGGGCCTTGAGGTTTTCCCGAGAAATATCCTGCTGTAATCCCATTAAACGGGCAAAGCGTTCTTGTTTGGTTTCCTCCGATACTTGATCAGGCATTCTAGCTGCCGGAGTCCCTTCTTCTGGAGAGAAGATGAAGGCCCCCAGGTGATCAAAACGGGCCTCTTTTATAAACTCAAGCAGTAATTCAAAATCCTCCTCCGTTTCTCCGGGAAACCCCACAATCACCGCTGTACGTATCCCGGCTTCAGGCCATCTCTTACGAATCATTTCGATCAGGCCTAAAATTTCCTCCAATTGATAAGGGCGCCGCATGGCCTTAAGGACCTTGGGGCTTGCATGTTGCACGGGTAGATCAAAATAAGGACAGATCTTTTCACTTTCTGTCATAGCATCGAGAAGCTCTTCGGTAACGCCCCGAGGGTTAAGATAAAGCATCCTTAGCCAACGGAGTTCGGCAAGATTAACCAGCCTTTTTATCAAGGCCCCCAGGCGGCGCTTTCCCTGATCAAGCCCGTAGGCCGAGACGTCTTGTCCCACCAGGATGATCTCCTGTACCCCTTGAGCCAACAAATTTCTGGCTTCGGCAAGGATGAGTTCTTCAGGGATACTTCTCAAAGGCCCCCTCAGCCGTGGGATGAGGCAAAAAGAACAGGCATGACTACACCCCTCAGCCACTTTGAGGTAGGCATAGAAGGGGCTTTCGGTAAGGAGACGTCCTGAGAATTCCGGACCTTCTAATTTAAGATACAGTCTCCTTTGACCTTGATTACGTAAGAGATCCGGCCTGCGATAGGGTTCAATGCCCAAAAAGAGGTCTACTTCTGGAAATTCCGAAAGGA
>CAZKEG010000220.1:0-2750 GCA_964551715.1 uncultured Thermodesulfobacteriota bacterium | reverse complement strand
TCTTCAAACACACCCGTTGGTTGAGGCTAGGGGGTTTTAGTGTTCAACCTTCGGAATTCGCTAAATTGGTGTTGATCGTGGTCTTTTCCATGGTCTTGAGTCATCGAAAAGACCCAAAGTATTTAGATAGACGAACTTTTCTGACCATATCTATCTTTGCCCTTCCTCCGATCCTCCTGGTCGCCGCGGGTGATCTTGATCAAGGGGGGATACTTTTTTTGATTTTTTTTTCTTACTTACTGGCTGCAGGTATCCCTAAACGCCTTTTTTTGAGCTTGCTGCTAGGGTGTATCCTTGTGGGGGCTGTGGCCGGGCCTAAATTGTGGGCTGTACTTAAGCCCTATCAACGGGCCCGGGTAGAGGCCTTCCTCAACCCAGAGGCCTTTAAGCTAGACCGGGGGTATCAAATCTTGCAAGCCCTTATCGCCGTTGGTTCAGGAGGACTTACCGGTCAAGGATTTAAAGAGGGGCTTTCAAGCCGCCTTAATTACTTACCAGAAAAGAACACCGACCTTGCCTTTGCCGTCTGGGCCGAAGAGTGGGGGTTCATAGGCACTAGTGTCGTCCTGATTTTGTTTGCTGCCCTTATTTTCCTCATCTTGCGCCTTTCTTTTCAGGTGCGTGATCCTCTGGGGCGTATGTTATGTTTCGGGGCAGCGACCATGTTTTTCTGGGAAATAAGCATCAATATAGGGGGAATTTTGCATCTTTTGCCGGTGGCCAGCATCCCTCTGCCGTTTTTGAGCTACGGAGGGTCGGCGGTTTTAGTTAACTTGGCCACCCTTGGATTGGTGTTTGCCGTATCTCGGAGGCGCTATTCCTTTCGATAAGGAATTTGAGCGCCTAAAACGTTATTTTTCGCACATAATCGACTTCTTTGGTCCTGTAAGGGCGATTGACATGCAAAATGAAATGATGTAAAAGCGCCAGCATGAATGGTTATTCATAAAAAGGGTATCCATGAAATTCGAACGGAAGAGGGGTAGCTGATGTTAGCGCTCAACATTACACTCATCATTCAGATTGTAGAGGCCTTGATCATGACGGCGATCTTGAACGCCATCTTGATCAAGCCGATTATGAGGACCTTTAAAGAGAGGGAGCAGAAGTTCGAGGGTTTAAGGGGAGAAATTGAACGTTTCACCCGAGGGGCGGAAGAGGCCTTGCAGCAGTATCAGCAGCGTTTGAACGAGGCCCGTATTGAAGGCAATCGTAAGCGGGAAGAGTTAAAATCCGAGGCTAAGGCCGAGGAGAAGAAGATCCTTGATGCGGCCACTAAGGAAGCCGAACAACTTAAGACACAAATGCTCTCTCAGTTGTCCCAGCAGCTCCAGCAGGTAAGGGAGTCTCTAAAGGCCCAGGTAGAGATGTTTGCGACCGGCATCGCCGAGAAGCTCTTGGGGAGGTCTCTATGAGACGGTGGTTGGTATATATCCTATTTTTAGTAGTTGTTTTTTCTTATGGTCTTTCTTGGGCCACAGAAGAGGCACATGAGACCCCGGCGGTAGCCGAGACAGCGGTCCATGAAGGTGGTGAGGCGGTTGCTCCAGAAGGTCATGAGGCGGTAGCCGAGGGTCACGAGGCCGTGTCTGAACACGAGGCCGTTCATGGTGAGCATGCCGCGCATGGGGTGCACCCTCATGTCACTTCGAAGCAGCTTCGTAACCTCCTTTGGTGGACGGTTAACTTCATCGCCCTGGTCTTTATCTTGGTGAAGTATGGTCGTAAACCCATGGCGGATATGTTCCGGGCACGGCGTGAGGCCATTGAGAATGAATACAGAGAACTGGAAGAGAAACGTGCCGAGGCCGAGGCCAGGTATCAAGAATACGAAAAGAAACTGGCCAAATTAGAGGAAGAAGCGCGGGCTATCATGGAGGCCTTTATTGAACAAGGCAAGAAAGAGAAAGAGCGTATTATTCAAGAGGCCTACGAGACGGCGGAGCGTATTAAGCAACAGGCCGAATTTTACGTGCAGCAAGAGTTAGAAAAGGCTCGGGAATCTCTCCAGAGAGAGGTGGCCGAGCTTTCGGTGAAGTTGGCTGAACAGATTATTCGGGGAAAGATTACTGCTGACGATCAGAGACGTCTAGTTCAAGAATTTATAGAAAGGGTGGTGCACTAAATTGATTAGGACAATCGTAGCCCAAAAATACGCTCGGGGTTTGTTTGCTGCCGGTAAGGAAGATGGCCGTTTTAAGGAATACGGTGAGGAACTCCAGCGGGTAGCGGAGTTCCTAGAGGGCCAAAAGGAGATCTTGGAGGCCTTGGAAAGTCCTATTTATCCTCCGGATCTCAAGATGGAGATCATCGAGGAGATCATCAAGGCCCTCCAAGTAGATGAGACCATAGCCAAGTTTTTGAGGCTTTTGGTCGAGAAACGCCGTATTCACTTCATTACTGATATCGTTAAGGCTTACCAGGTCCTCTTAGACGAAGAACTTGGGATCGCCAGGGTGGAAGTCCACGTGCCCACTGAGCTTGACGAAGAGATGCAGAAGGCCTTGGCCGAGGCCTTAGCTAAGAAGGTGGGCCGTGAGGTGGTCCTCAACGTAATTCAGGATCCAGAGATCATTGGTGGGGTAATGGCCAAAGTAGGTGATCTGGTCCTGGATGGTAGCATCCGGGCCCAGTTAGAAAAATTTAAAGAATCTATTATAAGGGGTGAGGTGTCCTGATGCAGGGGAGTAGAGTAGAAGAAATCAGTGATCTTATTAAAAAGCGTATTGAGGAGTAGGAGAAGAAAGTAG
>CAZKEG010000219.1:0-2760 GCA_964551715.1 uncultured Thermodesulfobacteriota bacterium | reverse complement strand
GGAAGATGTTTGAGGAAGGGGCAAGGCTTAAGGCCCGCTACGGGGCAGACCGAGTCTGTGACTTCAGCCTAGGAAACCCAGATGTCCCTCCGCCTCCGGCGGTGAAAAAGGCCCTAGAAGACCTAGTCCGTAAAGACGAGCCAGCCCTTCATGGTTATATGCCCAACGCCGGTTTTCCCTTTGTGCGCGAGGCCATGGCCATCAAGGTCTCCAAGGAACAGCGCTTGGCGGTACCCATGGAACACGTCGTTATGACCTGCGGGGCGGCAGGAGCCCTAAACGTGGTCTTAAAGGCCATCCTTGAGCCTGGAGACGAGGTCATCTTCCCCACCCCGTTTTTTGTGGAATATAAGTTCTACATCGAAAACCACGGCGGTATACCCAAGCCTGTCCCGAGCAAAGAAGACTTTAGCCTGGACCTTGAGGCCATAGAGAAGGCCGTCACCAAAAAGACCAAGGCCGTCTTAATCAACTCCCCCAATAACCCCACCGGTCAACTCTACAGTGAGAAAGAACTAAAAGACCTGGTCGAACTCTTAAGCCAAAAGGGCAAAGACCTCGGGCATCCAATTCTTCTCCTTTCAGACGAACCTTACCGACACTTGGTCTTTGACGGCCTAGAGACCCCGCCTATCTTTCCCCTTTACGAAAACAGTATTGTCATTTCTAGTTTTTCTAAGGAGCTTTCTCTACCAGGAGAACGCATCGGTTATTTGGCCCTGCACCCTGAGGCTGAAGACAAAGAGGAATTAATGGCCGCCTTTATCCTGGCCAATCGGATCTTGGGCTTTGTCAACGCCCCGGCCCTGGCCCAGCGCTTGGCCGCGGCCTGTGTGGAAGAGGTGGTCGATGTCTCGATCTATGAAAGGAGACGTGATCTCTTTTGTGAGGTCTTAAGGGAGGCCGGGCTTGAGTTTGTCAAACCTAAAGGGGCCTTTTACATCTTTCCCAAGACCCCGATTGATGACTTTGAATTTTGCAAACTCCTCCAAGAAGAGCTGATCCTTGCCGTGCCTGGTCGGGGCTTTGGCGGCCCAGGGCACATTAGGCTGGCCTTCTGCGTCGATGAGACCTTCATCGAACGCGCCCGTGATGGCTTTAAACGTGCGGTGGAACGGGCTAAGGGCTAGTACCACTTTGTCCCGAAAAGGGCAGCCTTAGCCTCCTCAAGACTCCTTTTGGCAAATTCCTTAGCCTTGGTGATACCTTGATCAATGATTTCCTCAAAGAGTTTGGGCCTGGCCTCTAACTCGGCCCGCCGGGCCCAAAGGGGCCTTAGGCCTTCGATTACTTTCTCGGCCAGCCTGCGTTTACACGCTACGCAACCCAGCCTGGCGGCCTTACACTCCTCGATGATCTCCGCCTGTTCTTCCTTAGACATGTAAAGCTTGATCAAATGAAAGGCCACACAGCGATTTTCCGGATCTCCTGGATCACTCTTGCGCGGACGCTGGGTGTCAGTGACCATGGAGAGGATCTTCTTGCGGATGGTCTCTTCGTCATCGTTTAAGAAGATGGCGTTTCCGTAACTCTTGCTCATCTTGCGCCCGTCAATCCCCGGGACCTTAGGGACCTCGGAAAGTAAGGGCTCTGGTTCAGGGAAGACCTCGGTCTGGTAAAGGTAATTAAAGCGCCTGGCGATCTCACGGGTGAGTTCAAGGTGTGGCAATTGATCCACCCCCACCGGCACGTAATGGGCCTTATAGATCAAGATGTCTGCCGCCTGAAGCACCGGATAACCCAGGAAACCATAAGTGGCCAGATCCTTGTGTTTGAGCTGTTGGACCATCTCTTTGTAAGTAGGGTTTCGTTCCAGCCAGGAGACCGGGGTGAACATGGCAAAGAGGAGATAAAGCTCGGCGTGTTCTTTGATGGCCGATTGGATGAAGAGGACGGCCTTTTCCGGATCAAGCCCCACGGTGAGCCATTCAAGCAGCAACTCCCGGGAAAAATCGGGAATGCGCTTAGGGTCTTCGTATTCGGTGGTCAGGGCATGCCAATCAGCCACGAAGTAGAAACAACGATATTGATCTTGGAGCCTCAACCAGTTCTTCAAGACCCCGTGTAAGTGCCCCAAATGAAGTGGACCAGTAGGTCTCATCCCGCTGAGTACGCGCTTCTCACTCACAGTAACCCTCCCTGTAGGATGCTTGAGAGATAAAGGATCGCCGGGAGTATAATTTTTTGGATCACACCTGTAAAGATGAGGAGCAAAAGTATGATAAAGCCGTAGGGCTCAAGCCTGAGATAACGATAAGCCACACTCGGAGGTAAGAGTCCGAACAGGATACGACTCCCGTCAAGCGGCGGAATGGGTAAGAGATTGAAGACCGCCAAACCGATGTTTAGCTGAATCCCTAAGGCAAACATTAGAACCAGGGGTTTTCCAAAAAAGACAACACTCCGTCGTCCGAAGAAACTTAAGGGATAGAGTAGATAGGGCAGAAATTTGAGCATAAGGGCAAAGAAGGTGGCTAAGAGGAGGTTAGAGACCGGGCCGGCCAAGGCCACCCAGATCATGTCTTGTTTAGGATTTTTAAAATAACGCGGGTTGATGGGTACTGGTTTGGCCCAACCGATGGCCTGGGTCAGGATAAAGGCCAAGGTACCGAAGAGGTCTAAGTGTTTGATGGGATTTAAAGAGAGCCGACCAGCCAGTTTGGGAGTAGGGTCTCCCAGGCGATAGGCCACCAGGCCGTGAGAGACTTCGTGAACGGTCACCGCGGCTAGAAGGGGGACTGCCATCACGGTCAAGGTCCG
>CAZKEG010000218.1:0-2766 GCA_964551715.1 uncultured Thermodesulfobacteriota bacterium | reverse complement strand
TCTTGCCGAGAATCGGTACCAATATGAAACCCTTGAGGCTCTAAGCTGTCCCCAAAAGTGTCCCCAAACTGTCCCCAGCGGATTTTGGCGTTTTGTAAGTGCTGATTTTATCGAGAAAAATTGGTGGAGGCGGCGGGAATCGAACCCGCGTCCGGAGGTGTTTCAGACTGAACTTCTACGTGCGTAGCCTGGGCCTTGACTTTCGGCTGGGGAGACTCCCCAGGCTGGCCTCCACCAGCCTAGCCTGCCAAAATCTCGCCTAGAAGGTGGCAGGCGCACCTTCTAGACCAGCCCGCTACCCGACGTCTTAGCTCCCCCGCGGGCAGAGGATGGAGCTAAGACGGGCTGCTTTTCTATTAAGCAGCCATAGCGTAGCTGTATTCGTCGGCACTTGTGTTTTCCCCACCTGTTTTACGAGGCGGTGGGAACCTCGGCACGCTGTTTAGCCCTACGCACCTCCGTCGAACCCATTTCGCCCCCTTGTGCGTAGGTGTGCCGACTAAAAATCGTTTTTAAAAGAGCTATTTAATACGACCTTTGTAACGCCGCCTAAGTTCTCGTTCTTGCTCGCGCCGACGAATCGTCTCCCGGCGATCATGAAGCTTTTTGCCCTTGGCCAAAGCGAGCTCAACCTTGGCCTTTCCGTCCCGGAAATACACCCTCAGCGGTACTAAAGTATACCCTCTTTGTTGGACTTTGCCTAGAAGACGCTTGATCTCTTGCTTCTTGAGAAGGAGCTTGCGCGTGCGCGTCGGATCCAAGAACTGGGCCTCTCGTGAAAAAGGATAAGGACTGATATGCATGTTGTAAAGGTAGACCTCACCGTCTCTGATGCGGGCAAAACTATCAGAAAGATTGGCCCGCCCAAGACGCAAGGACTTCACCTCAGGCCCCAAAAGGACCATGCCCGCTTCAATAGTTTCTTCGATATCATAAAGATGCCTTGCTTTTTTATTAGTGGTGACCGTCTTTTCCATGTTTGGTACAAACCTTTTCCAAAGATCTTTCTCAAAGATAATCAAAAATCTAATAATGGCCAATTTATCCCTGACCTTAAGCTCAGATTACTTTTGGGGTAAATAATCCGGGCGGCAGTTAAAGATGGCGTGAAAGATGTTTCCCTTAAACTTCGGGTTCATGGGATAAAGGACTTCCTCAAGGAAACGTTCCATCTTGACCCGTCTGGTTCCCTGGCTTAAAGGACAAGGGTTTTTAAAGACCGGCATCCCTTCTCTTTGGGCGTAGATTCGAATGAGTTCTTTGTCCACAAAGACCATGGGGCGAATGAGATAGAGCTTGCCCTTAAACATTTCTTGTTTGGGAAGGAGGGTTGAGAGTTCGCCATGGTAACACATATTGAGAAAAAAGGTGACGATGAGATCGTCTTTATGATGACCGAAGGCGATCTTGTTAAAGCCCGCCTCTCCGGCCAGGCGAAAGAGGTGTTTGCGTCGGTGCCAAGAACAGACAAAGCAAGGAGAGACCTTCTTTTTCTGGGCCTCAAGGGCCATAGGGCCACAATTTGTTTGTTTAAAGATATAGGGTACCTCTAGTTCGCGACAAAAGGTCTCAAGACGGGCCAAATGCTCCTCGTGTTCTGGACCGGTGGCAAACCCCATATCAAGGTGCACAGCGGTCATCTCCCAAGGGAAAGGGGTCTTACGGCGCCATTCAGCCAGGAAACGCAAAAGCACCAAGCTATCTTCTCCTCCGGAGACCGCCACCAAGATGCGGTCTCCTTCCTCCAGCATCTCGTAGCGGTGAATGGCTCGCCCAATAAGGCGTTTCAAACGGGGGTAAGGATTGCCCATTTCTGTCCTGCTGCCGATACGTAAAAGATTGAGTTAAAATACCCTCCATTCTATGGACTACAAGATCGGACCTTTAGTCCTGACGCAAGAGCAGTATCAGGCCGCCAGGAATTCAGGGCACACCCTGGTGGTCGCCGGGCCAGGAACCGGGAAGACCCGAACACTCTTGGCTAGGGCCTTTCATCTTTTGGAAGAAGGTATCCCTTCAGAACGAATCCTTCTTCTTACCTTTACCTTAAAGACGGCACAGGAACTGCGCGAGAGACTCAAGGCCTTGGGGGCCGAGGTACGCGTCGAGACCTTTCATGCCTTAGCCTATGATCTTTGTCGAGAAAAGGGGTTAAGGCCTCGTATCTTAGAGGAGAAAGAAAGAGAAGAACTAATCCGGGAACTCTTGAAAAAGAAGGGTTTCAATCCCCGGGAGGCCCGAAAGGTAGCCGAAGTCTTCTCCCTTGTCTCCGAAGGAAAGAATCTACCCCAAGAATGGCAAGAGCTTTACGAGCTTTATCAAAAGATTCTCAGGAGCGAAGGCCTTTGGGATTATGAACGCCTGCTTTCCGAAAGCACTGGGCACTCCTTAGAAGAGGAACCCTTGCACCTGCTCATAGACGAATTTCAAGACCTAAGCCCTAGTTTGGCCCGTTTTATCAAGGGCTTTCGAAGGGCCTGTTTTTTCTTGGTTGGTGACCCGGCCCAAGCCATTTACGGTTTTCGCGGGGGCACCCCGGAGGTGGCCCAAAAGTTTGTTTTTGAACTTTCTCAGACCAAAATTCTTGCCCTGACCCAAAGTTTTCGTCTGCCGGAAAAAATCCTTACCTTGGCCGAAAGTTTACGAGTTGATCCTTTTGGTACACCCGCCCTTAAGGCCGTTCAAAAAGGAGGCCTTATTAAAGGCTATGCCTTTCGTGAGGCCAAGGCCGAGGCCAAAGGGGTGGCCAAGTTGATCAGCGAATAG
>CAZKEG010000217.1:0-2769 GCA_964551715.1 uncultured Thermodesulfobacteriota bacterium | reverse complement strand
GATCGAGGGTATTTCTGAGGTGCGGGATGAGTCCGACCGTGAGGGACTGCGGGTGGTAGTGGAGCTTAAGCGCGAAAAACAAGATTTTGCCCCGGTCATCCTCAATCAACTCTACAAGCAAACCCCCCTGGAAGTGACCTATGGGATCATCATGCTCGCCTTGGTGAACAATCGTCCTGAACAATTGAACTTGCGAGAACTCTTAGGCCATTTTCTGGCCCACCGACGCACGGTGGTCACCCGGCGAACGATCTATGAATTGCGTAAGGCCAGAGAAAGGGCCCATATCCTTGAGGGTTTGATGATCGCTTTGGCCAATCTCGACGAGGTAGTAGCCCTTATTAGGGCCTCAAAGACCCCGGCTGAGGCCAAAGAAGGCCTTATCAAGCGCTTTGCTCTCACTCCAGCCCAGGCTCAGGCCATCTTGGATATGCGGCTTCAACGTTTGACCAGCCTTGAACAGGAAAAGATTCGCACCGAATACGAAGAACTCAAAAAACAGATCGCTTGGTTTGAAAAGATCCTGGCCGAAGAAAGTGTGCTTATGAAGGTTATAGAGGACGAGCTCTTGGAAATAAAAAACCAGTATGCAGATCCACGGCGCACAGAGATCATTCCCGCGGTGGGTGAGCTTTCGGTGGAAGATTTAGTCGCCGAGGAAGAGATGGTGGTCACCGTGACCCATCGGGGTTACATCAAACGGCTCCCGGTCTCTACCTATCGCAGCCAACGGCGAGGAGGCCGAGGGAAGCGGGGAGTCGAGGCCGGAGAGGAAGACGTGGTCACCCAACTCTATATCGCTTCCACCCATGATCAGTTCTTGTGTTTTACCAACCTCGGGCGGGTCTATTGGCTCAAGGTTTTTGATATCCCGCAGGCCGGTCGCACCGCCAAAGGAACGGCTTTGCGAAATCTCTTGCCTTTGGCTGAAGATGAATATCTGGCCACTATCCTCCCGGTGCGAGAATTCGATGACGAACATTATGTCTTTTTTGTTACCAAAGAAGGCCTAGTGAAAAAGACTCCTCTCTCTGCCTTCTCAAAACCCAGGTCTACCGGAATCGTGGCCACCAATCTGCGCGAGGGAGATCAATTAGTCGCTGCCGCCCTTACCGACGGAAAGCGAGACATCCTCCTAGTCACTAGGCACGGCCAGAGTATTCGCTTCCACGAAGAGGAGGTACGTCCTGTAGGACGGGTGGCCATCGGGGTAAAGGGAATTGATCTAGCCCGAGACGATTTTGTGGTTGGGCTTGAAATATTAAATCACGACGAGGAAGCCACCCTCCTTACCGTCTCGGAATGGGGCTACGGAAAACGGACCCCTCTTTCTGAATTTCGGGCCCAGGGTCGCGGAGGAAAGGGAATCATTGCCATGAAGAGTAATCAGAAGACTGGTGGGGTAGTTGGGTGTGCTCGTGTAGTCGATGACGACGAGATCATGTTGGTTTCTACCTCGGGGAAGATCATTCGCTTGCGGGTCAAAGATATTCCGGTTCAAGGGCGGGCCACCATGGGGGTAAAGCTTTTTATGCTGGCCCCGGGGGAGAAGATCGTCTCTCTAGCCAGGCTGGCGGAAAAGGACTAATTAAACCGGGTGATAAAGGGCGTCTCTTTCCACCGGTTCAAAACCTGCCTCTTTGATAAGACGCTGAAGTTCCCTTTGAGAGAGGGCCTGTCTTTCATCTACGCCTGAAAGCTCGCTAATCTTCTCTTCGATGACCGTACCGTGGAGATCGTCAGCCCCGAAGTGAAGGGCCACCTGGGCCAACTTTAACCCCATAAAGAGCCAATAGGCCTTGATATGAGGAAAGTTATCGAGCAAGAGCCTTGAAACAGCGATCATCTTTAGATCCTCAAATCCAGTAGTCGGAGCAACTTCTTTTCGTAAATATGATTTTTGGGGCAGGAAGGGCAGCGGGATAAAACACAAAAAACCACCGGTTTGGTCCTGAAGCTCTCGTAGGGCGATCAGATGTTCCAGCCTCTCTTCGTAGGTCTCTATATGGCCGTAAAGCATGGTGGCATTGGTCGGGATGCCTAATTCATGGGCTGTCCTAGCGATCTCAAGCCATCGTTTGCCGCTGATCTTTTTGGGGCAGAGTTTTTGACGAATCCTTTCGGCAAAGACCTCTGCTCCTCCACCAGGCAGACAGGAAAGGCCGGCTTCTTTTAGGTCAAGGAGGACTTCACGCACAGCCTTACCGGAAATCTTGGCCAAGTGGTCGATCTCCACACAGGTAAAGGCCTTGATTTGGGCCTGAGGAAGGGCCTGTTTTACCGCTCGAACAAGGTCCAAATAGTATTCATAGGGAAGATCCGGATGAAGCCCCCCGACGATATGGACCTCACGAACCGGATTTTTATCGGCCTTAAGTTTGCGGACGGCCTCTTCGATATCCATTTCATAGGCCTCAGGATGCCCCTTGGGTTTCCCAAAGGCACAGAAACGACACAAGTTAATGCATACATTAGAATAATTTAGGTGACGGTTGAAGACATAAAAGACCTTTTTGCCGTGCAACCGTTCTTTGATCATGGAAGCAAGATAACCCAGGGCCAAGAGGTCCTGACAACGAAAGAGCTTCAGGCCATCTTCGAAGGAAAGACGCTCTTTGGTCTTGACCTTTTCCCAAATATCTTTCAGATCTGTTTGGTGAATAAAATTTTCCAAAATCATTGTCATAAGGGCTAGCAGATAGTTTAATAAGTGGCAAGGTGTCGAGAGGGTTTCAATGCCTTTCCTCTTGGTAGAAGAAGATTTTATAA